>NZ_NTLW01000097.1:0-11372 GCF_002632075.1 Pseudoalteromonas sp. ESRF-bin5
TGTTTCGCAAAGCTTTAATCGCAAGTATTGCCTAAACGGGGTTTATATACCTACTTTTAAAACAGGCAATCAATACTAAAGATTGAAAAAGCCCTTTAAGGGCTTTTTTATTTGTAAATTGATATAATTGAATGATAATTAAGCGTAACAAGGTCTACTTATCTTCACCCTACTTTATTAAATACAAGAGAGTCTTATGTCTGGATTACGGCAGTTAGCTGCGCCTGCAATGCGCTTAATGGCGAATCTAAAATACAAAACTAAAATAAGCATCACGTTTGGCATTCTCTTGATCCCACTTGCACTAAGCATGTTTTTTTTGGTGTCGTTATTGAGTAAAAGTATTGATGTGTCGAAAATGGAACAGCAAGGTTTAAAAGGCTATCGGGCAATACTTACCAATCAAATACAAGGGACAACCGATAAAAATATAAATGTGGCACGCTCGCTGGGCTTTAAAATTAAAGACAGCGAAGTAGACGATGTACTTGAGCTTGTTTCTATTCAATCTAATTTAGCGCTAGATAGCGAACTTGCCAGCGCCTATTTAAATCGTGCATTGGTAACCCGTGTCCCTGCTTTTATCACTCAAATAAACCTAACTGCCGCGAGCGCAAATACAGTACTGAACAATAACCAATTTACTCCAGATACCTTTATTGCACTTTCAAACCTAACTAAATCGTTACCCCAATTTGAGCAGCAACTTTTAAAAACACTAGCTATTGCAACGTCAGCGGATAAATCGGTAAATAAAGCGCTCTCTCCCACTTTAAATGAACTACAAAAATCAGTCTCAGCATTCAAGAACGCGATAGATAAAAAACTACTGGAACCCGACGACATAGAGTTAACTCAGCGTGAATTTTCAGCACTCACTGACAATGTTCAAAAAAATATTAGCGCTTTAATCAACATCAGTATTCCAACTCTAGAATCGTTAATTAGTAATAAAATACAAACCCAGCAGTGGACCAGAAACACTGTTCTGATCGCCTCTATAATAAGTTTACTGTTTGCTCTTTATTTAATGGTTGGGTTTTATTTTGCAGTCGTTGACACCATAAGTCGCTTCACTAAAGCAGCCACTAAAGCAGCTAACGGTGACTTAAAGGCAACCCTTAACTCAATCGGGAGTGACGAAATGAGCGTTATTGCTGAGCAATACAACGCCCTACTCAATGCCTTTTCACATCTACTTTCAGATGTTAAAGCCAGTACCAAAGAGTTATGCGATGCCACTCAGTCTCTTTCGCATGCCAGTAGTCAAACCAGTGACGACGTAATAAAACAGCAAACGCGGGTAAATGCAATTAGCCATGCATTAAGTGACATGGCGCAAACTGCACATACAATTGAAGAATCAGCCCATCAGGCAACACTTACTGCACAAAATGCCGCTGAGCATGTAAAACAGGGGTCGAGCAATACCATGGAGCTTGCTCAATACATGCAAGATTTAAAAATGGAGTTTACCGAAAGTCAGCAAGCACTTGACCGACTAGCTCAAGATAGCCAAGAAATTAGTAAAGTAAGTAAAGGGATCAGTGAAATTGCCGACCAAACAAACCTATTAGCACTCAATGCTGCAATAGAAGCAGCTAGAGCGGGTGAACACGGACGTGGTTTTGCGGTGGTCGCAGACGAAGTAAGAACACTTGCATTACGCACACAAACACAAACACAAACACAAACACAAGAAATTCACCAAATTATTAGCTCACTGCAAAAGGCATCTGACGATACACAAATTAAAATGCGTTCAAGCGTTGAAAAAATGGAGTTATCTGTCGAAGCCGCAAACCAAACAAATACAGTACTGCAAAGCGCAGAAAGTAGTATGGGGGATATAAAGCATCAAGGCGAGGTCATTGCTGAACGAGTTAAACAGCAAGCCAACGCGACGACTCAGGCACTTAATGACTCGCAAGAAGTTAATAACTTAGCTGATCATACATTAGTGTCAGCGCAATCAACGCTGCAAGACGCCGAGCAGCTTTCACGCTTATCGAATGATTTAACAACGTCAATGCGCTTTTTTAAGTCTTAACTTTTAATATCTATAGCTTTAATATCTATAAATAACAAAGCCGCTAAATAGCGGCTTTGTTATTTGAGTTATCATTTTATACAGCGAGGCCTTGGCTCAAATTCACTCACTCTTAATGGAAGCTGTATCACTTTCCCACATCCTGGAGGAGCTTGTTTACCTGTGTGCTCGTTTACAAAGGCCCAACGGATTGAAGGGGGGCGAGTATCGGCAATAGCTTGTGGGTTGAGTGGTTTTAGATAACGGATATAGGCTTCTAGCGCCCCGACACTGCCAGTTAAACCGGTGCTTTTATTATCATCGCGGCCAAGCCATGCAACGGTTACCGTGTTTTGATCAAACCCTGCAAACCAGCTGTCACGTAAATCATTGCTAGTCCCTGTTTTACCAGCTAGTTGAATAGACGGAAAGTGCAAGTTTAACCGCTTTGCTGTGCCGTCTTTTGTTACACGCTTCATTGCATATTTGGTCATGTACACAGAGGCTTCATCAAAACGAGGCTCTGCACTTACTTGATGTTTATATAGCACGTTACCTACAGAGTCAGTAAGTGCTGATATAGACGTCAACTTCTTATACTCACCGTCATTTGCTATGGTGGTGTAAAGCTGGGCAACATCAAAACTAGATAACTCTAAAGCACCTAAGAGTAAAGACGGGTATTCATCTATTTGACCTTCCACACCGAGTGATTTAAGCGTTTTTGCAACTTTATCCACTCCTATATCTAAGCCTAAATTAACAGCAGGTATATTAATACTATTACTAAATGCTTGATAAAGCGGGATTGCACCACGGTATTGGCGATCAAAATTTTCAGGCTGCCATACATTACCTTCTTCGTTTGTTACCTGTAACGGCGAATCATCAAGTAATGTGGCTAAATTATAATTTGGTGATTGTAGTGCTGTTAAATAAACTGCGGGCTTAACTAAAGACCCTATATTTCTCTTTGTATCCAGCACTCTATTAAAGCCCGAATATCGAACGTCACGCCCTGCTACAAGGGCCGATACGCCACCTTTATCTGAATTTACAGAGATCATAGCAACCTCAAGCTTATCTGTTTTAGGGCGTTTCTCTAAATAAGGTAAGCTTTTCTCAACCGAGTTTTCCATTGCTGTTTGTTTTTGTAAATCAAAGTAAGTAAACACCCTAACCCCAGCATCTAGTATTTGCTGGTCGGGTAGTAATTTATTTAATTCACGGTTCACCAGTTCTAAATACCCTGGGTATGATTTTTGTAAACTTTCTTTCATTGGCGCAATGTCAATTGAGCGCTTAAGGGATGCTCGGTATTCTTTTGTGCTTATTAATTTATTTTCCACCATGAGGCGAAGTACTAAATCGCGACGCTCCATAGTGCGCTCTTTGTAGCGGCGAGGATTGTAATAAGACGGCCCTTTCACCATCGCTACTAGCAACGCTATTTGATCGTATTCAAGCTCATCTACTGGTTTTGAAAAATAAAACTCAGACGCCAAGCCCATGCCATGCACGCCTTGGTTATAAGATTGACCTAAATAAACCTCGTTTAAGTAGGCCTCTAATATTTGGTCTTTTGAGTAACGATAATCAAGAATAAGCGCAATAAACGCCTCATTGATTTTTCGCAGCAGCGAACGTTCACGGGTTAAATATATATTTTTAGCGAGTTGCTGCGTTAACGTGCTACCGCCTTGGACTGTGCGCCCTGCTCTAATATTGGTATATAGAGCGCGTAAAATAGAAAAAACAGATACACCGTGGTGTTCATAAAAATTACGGTCTTCCACCACTAGCAAAGTGTCTTTTAACATAGCAGGAAACTTATCAAGGGGAACAAATTCTCTATCTTGCTTCGAATCGTTACCAATGCGGGCTATTTGAACAGGTTCTAATCGAGCGTTGTTCAAGCGCCTACCAAATTTATCTTTTACAGAGGCTACCTTTTGTCCCGCAAAGCGCAGTTCAACAACCTTAGACTCCTCCAGCCCATCATAAAATTCAAACTCTCGTCGGTAAATTTTAATACTATCGGCCGTTTTTACGTATTGGCCGGTCCGGCTAAGCCTATTAACCGATGAATAATTTAGACGTTCGAGTTCAAATTCTACTTCTTGACGTGATAAGAATTGCCCAGGGTAAAACTGCATTGCACGCGCATACACTTGAGCGGGGAGTTGCCATTTATTTCCTTCAAATACACGTGTGGTTTTTGAATCTAAATAAATAAAGTACATAGCCATAGCAATAAAAACAGCCAAACTTAGCTTCCAAAAAACTGACCATGTTTTTCTCATAAATGAGCGTTTAAAAACAGTAGTTGCCGTTTTTTTTGTAGATTTGGGTTTAGCTTTACGTGACGAACTACTTGCTTTCGTTGCACGCTTTGAAGGGGGTTTACTACTAGGTGTTTTTTTATTATCAGCCATGTAAGTGTAATGTGTTCCAACGGTTTATTTACAAAGTGGAGCTTAGCATATTGGTAATAACCCTAACACCTGAAAAATTAACCTTCCCTGAAACGAAAAAAAGCTCTACCTAAAGTAGAGCTTTGATAAGCACACTATATAAATTTAGTTATTACGAACAGATACAAACTCAGGGTAAGCTTCTACACCACAGTCGTGTTGATCCATACCGTTAAGCTCTTCTTCTTCTGTAACACGTATACCCATTGTGTATTTTAATATAGCCCACACAATAAGCGATGCTACAAAAACAAATGCCAAGATAGTTACTAAGCCGATTAACTGATTAATAACGCTTGCATCACCGTTTGAAAGTGGAACCAGCATAATACCTAGTGCACCACATACACCGTGTACAGAAATAGCACCTACTGGGTCATCAATCTTAATTTTATCTAAAGCTATAATGCTAAATACAACTAATGAACCGCCTAGTAAGCCTAGTAGACAAGCCATTAATGGAGAAGGTGAAAGAGGGTCTGCAGTAATAACAACTAAGCCCGCTAGCGCACCGTTAAGTACCATTGTTAAATCAGCTTTGCCCCATAATACTTTACATACAAATAGTGCTGCAATTGCACCCATTGCCGCAGCCGCGTTAGTGTTAAGTAAGATTTGACCTACAGCCGTTGCGTTTTCTTTATCAGATAGTAATAACTGTGAACCACCGTTAAAACCAAACCAACCCATCCACAAAATAAATGTACCTAAAGTAGCAAGCGGTAAGTTAGAACCTGGAATTGGATAAACTTCACCATTTTTTCCGTATTTACCTTTACGAGCACCTAGTAAAATTACACCAGCGAGTGCTGCTGCTGCACCTGCACCATGAACAATGGCAGAACCTGCAAAATCAACAAAGCCCATTTCAGACAAGAAACCACCGCCCCATGTCCAGTAACCTTCCATTGGGTAGATAAAACCAGTTAAAACAACAGTAAATGCTAAGAAAGCCCATAGTTTCATTCGTTCAGCAACCGCACCAGATACAATTGACATGGCTGTTGCAACGAAAACTACTTGGAAGAAAAAGTCAGACTCTAAAGAGTGGTCGGCATCAGCAGCTTGCGTACCAATTAACGCGCCCAGTGATGGCATAATTCCGCCCTCAGCGTTGTCTACATACATAATGTTGTAACCAACTAACAAAAACATGGTACACGCGATTGAATAAAGCGCGATGTTTTTAGTTAAAATTTCAGTGGTGTTTTTAGAACGAACTAAGCCCGCTTCTAACATGGCAAAACCAGCAGCCATCCACATAACTAATATACCCGATATCAAAAAGTAAAATGTATCGAGTGAAAATTTAAGTTCTACAATTGTATTTTCCATAAGCCCCTCTTAAATTGCCTCTTCGTCAAGTTCGCCAGTACGGATACGAACTATTTGATCTAAGTCGTACACAAAAATTTTGCCGTCACCAATTTTGCCTGTTGACGCAATTTTTGTAATTGCTTCAACAACGCGCTGACAATTTTCTGTACGAGTTGCAATTTCAAGTTTGATCTTTGGAATAAAATCGACTTGGTACTCTGCACCACGATATAGCTCTGTATGACCTCGTTGACGTCCAAAACCTTTAACATCAACTACAGTCATCCCCTCAATTCCTAAATCAGCGAGCGCTTCACGCACATCGTCTAATTTAAATGGTTTTATGATTGCACTAATCATTTTCATAGCGGCCCCCTCGGACTCTTTATTGTTATCCTGTTGGGTAACATAATCCAACCTTTGTGCCACTATTTAATTTAATTTAAAAACAACAATTTAACCTTTAAAACTAAACTCACCATAAAAAAAACGCACCATTTAGGTGCGTTTTTTTAACAACTCCGCTACATTGGTGCACATATAAAAACGCCCCCAAAATTGCGCTATAATATAAACAGTTACCCGATACAGTTTCTGCCTTTGCTTTTTGCTTCGTATAACGCCTTGTCGGCAACACGCATCGCATCTTTTAAATTGGTATTTTGAAACTCTGCAAGCCCAATACTCGCTGTTATCGTGCAAGACTTGTCACTAATAGAAAAATCGTAACTCGCCATTTTTTTTCTAAACGCTTCTAAATATTCGCGTGCTCTGGCTAAATCGATATCAGGTAGAACAATGGCAAATTCTTCACCACCCACCCTTGCTACAGTAAAGTTTGCAAAAGTTGAGCGAATAAGAGACCCAACCTGCTTAAGCGCCTGATCGCCGCCTTCGTGACCAAATGTATCGTTTATATTTTTAAAAAAGTCCACGTCGAGTAGCGCTAGCGTATTATTTTGATTTTGATTTTTTAATAACTTTTCAGCATATTGATAAAAATAACGTCGATTGTATAAACCGGTTAAGTGATCTCTAAAAGCACTTTCTTTGATATCTGCAATCAGTGATAACTGCTCCATTGTTTGCAACACCCTGCAATGAAACTCTTCATTCATAAAGGGTTTAGTTAAAAAGTCGTTTGCGCCATATTTTATAAAGCGTGCTGATAAACCGTGCTTGCCTGCTCCAGATAAACCAATTACAGCTAAATCGTCTCGGCCTCTAAAATTACGAACTGCTTTAACTAGCTCAAAACCATCCATTGTTGGCATAGCGTAATCGGTCATAAGCAGCTTTATATCAGGATCAGCTTTTAATATTTCAAGCGCTTGCTGGCCGTCATTCGCGGTGCTTACATCAAACAATTGCTTTTCGAGCATTTGCTTCATTAACGAACGACTCAACATAGAATCGTCCGCAATTAATGCCTTACAACCTTGGTTTCTTAAAAGTTGAGAAACCAATTTAACGGCATAATGATAAGAATCACGGTTATCTTTTATAACGTAATCCACCACACCATCTTCTAGCATTTGCTGACGTTTGTACTCGTCTATCTTTGATGTGAGCACAACCGTAGGAATTGCTTTAGAAAGTGTATATTTGGCAACTTCGCCATTTGGAGCATCGGGGAGAGTTAAGTCAACAAGTGCTAATGAATAGTCGTACTTTTCTACATGCTCCTGGCATTCAGCCAATGACCAGGCAAAATCAACGGCAACATCTAAATACTGGGCAGTTAAGTGGCGTAAAACCTGCTGGACTACTTTACTGTCTTCAACCACTAATACTCTTTGCATAGACCTTCTCTTTGTTCTCATTACTTTTTGCAACATCTGCTGCAAACACAAAATAATAAAACTTACTGGTACCACACTTTAAGCAGCAAAAATAAGTAAATAAAAAACATCCCAGAGCCATTGTTATTTAACGCTTTAAATATTAAAGCACATTCCATTAACCAGCTTGTAAATCAATAATTGTAATAAAAACAAGCATGATGGCAAATATACCCGATTTTAATTCTTAGCTAAATAATTAAACAAAAATTTACACCATAAATAACTGATTATTTTACTTATCGGCTTATGTTAATTAACTCAACCAATAATATCGGCAGCTAGTCTCATTACTTTTGTTATTTTACTTATTTTTATCTTTAATACATTATAAAATATAATAAGGACTCCCCATGAAGCTTAGTCGTATTTTACCAATCACGGTTTTTGCATTAATGCTCAGCCCGCTTGCTGATGCTGATAATCAACGCCGTATTGATGTAGACAGTAAAGTAGTCACCCAACACAAAGCTAAAATTAATGGTCAACGCTTTAATTATACGGTTGCCACAGGCACTCAACCCGTATGGGACAACAAAGGTGATGCCGTTGCTACACTACAATACACGTATTACACGCGCGATAAAGTTGATGATAGAGCCAAACGCCCGTTGCTCATTTCTTTTAATGGTGGCCCTGGCTCAGCCTCAGTTTGGATGCACTTAGCCTACACAGGCCCTCGCGTATTAAAAATTGATGATGAAGGCTATCCTATTCAGCCCTATGGTGTAAAAGACAACCCTTACTCTGTGCTTGATGTTGCCGATATTGTTTACGTAAACCCAGTAAATACTGGCTATTCGCGAGTTATTGAAAACGAAAAAGGCGAAATGCTTTCTAAAGCTCAACAAAAAGACATGTTTTTTGGTGTTAACGCCGACATTAAATACCTTGGCGAGTGGTTAAATACTTTTGTAAATAGAACAGAGCGTTGGCGCTCTCCAAAGTTTTTAATTGGCGAAAGTTATGGCACAACACGCGTATCAGGCCTTGCACATGAATTACAAAATAGCCAATGGATGTATATTAACGGTGTTGTATTAGTGTCACCAACAGACATTGGTATTAAACGCGAAGGCCCAGTTAAAGCGGCAAATCGTTTGCCATACTTTGCAGCCACCGCGTGGTATCACAAAGCACTAAATGCCGATTTACAAGCAAAAGATTTAGACGAACTCCTTCCTGAAGTTGAGCAGTTTACTTTAAATGAACTAATACCAGCATTAGCAAAAGGTGGCTTTTTAGCGCAAGACGAAAAGCGTCGTATTATTAAAAAAATGGCTGAGTATGCAGGCCTTTCAGAAACCTTTGTCGATCAAAACAACCTCGATATCCCTACACAATTCTTCTGGAAAGAATTATTGCGTGACCGAGGACAAACAGTCGGCCGTTTAGACTCTCGCTACCTAGGTATAGACAAACGTGATGCTGGTGACTCACCTGATTACTGGGCAGAGCTGACTTCATGGTTGCACTCCTTTACGCCAGCGATTAATTACTACCTACGCGAGGAGTTAAACTATAAAACCGACATCAAATATAACTTATTTGGTAACGTTCATCCTTGGGATAGAAGTGGCAATAATACCGGTGAAAACCTTCGTCTTGCGATGGCTCAAAACCCTTACTTGAATGTAATGGTACAGGCGGGTTATTACGATGGTGCAACTAATTACTTTGATGCCAAATACACAATGTGGCAATTAGATCCAAGTGGAAAAATGAAAGACCGTCTAAGCTTTAAAGGCTACAGAAGTGGGCACATGATGTATCTTCGCCACGCTGATTTAGAAAGCTCAAATAACGACTTAAGGGAGTTTATACAAAACTCACTACCTAAAGAATCTAAAGCTGCCAAATATTAAAATATTGATCAACCACCTATAAATGGCTTACCTGAGTCATTTATAGGTGAACACCCTTCCAGTTTTACAATAACTTATTTAACGGTTAGTTCGCGTAAATTACAGCTTCCAACTTTAATAACCGGTTCGATTGCGGTGTAGCTTTTAGTTTCTAACATTGTCCGTAAATTAACGAGCGTTTTGAAGGTACTTTTAAGACCCTCTTTATTGTATAGCCACGTTGGTATATTTCCCCCTGGTAAAGCGTAAACCTGATATTCAATATTTAAATCTTCGCCCTTTTGTGTAAGTAACCAATGTGCGTTTAGCGTTTTTATTCTAACTACCCGCTTAGTTAATGGTAACTCTTCAGGACGCGATTCGATAGTAAGCTTGGTTTGCTGAGTAGAGAGTCTTGAGTAACACGAATAGGTAACGGCATCACGGTTTGCCACTGGCCAAGGAGAGTCGATATAGCTATAAACGAGGTTTTCTGAAGGGCTTAAAGCTTTAATTACACGTACCTTAGACGTGTTTTCAAGCCAGCTTGAAGCAATACGCGTATCACTTAATAAATCTAAAAAGTCATTGGCTGTTACATCTTCAATATTAAGCTGACCTTTTACAACAAACGTATCATCAGAAAATTCCTGATATTCAATGCTTACTCCTTGCTCGTTTTTGTATAATTGCCAACGGGGCTCAGAGTAAGTATTAAAGCTTAACAAAATAATTAATAAACTAATGCACTTTTGCATAGGGGTTAACTTACAAAAGTGCTTTATCATCATTTTTGCCAATAAGGCTCTATGTCATACGAAGCAAGTCTACTTTGCTCCATTGCACTGACTAAATATTCAGACTTTTGCTCCAGCCAAGATTGAATTTTTGCAAGTTGCTCATCGTCTTGGCCTGCGCATAATTGCTTTAAGTACTCTAGGGTACTGAGTTCATAAACACCATGCGAAATATCTAACCACGGCAACCTAAACTCAAGACGTTCTTCTTTATCGAACATCGATCCTAAGCAATTACCACTTAGCAAGCTGTTTTCAAGCTGCATTCGTAAATTAAGGTAGTCAACTACACCAAGCGTTTGCTCTTTAGGCAATAATTGATGCAGGTTTTTCCAGTCTTTATTAAACAATCTTTCAGCAATAGAAGACACTGGATTTTCTGCAGCTTGGAGCTCTACCTGCCCCCAATCTTTTCGCCATTGCTTGTCAATCAACCACGTTGTTAACGAAAGCAATAAACGATTATAACGAGCACTATGAAAAAGCGCATTAATGTCATCAATACTAGGCTGCAGCTCTTTTAAATCGTTAATAACTTGCGCCAAAGCTGGCGCCGCATTTATTTTTTTATAAAATGCATGGCGTTTTGACGTATAAGTTTTTAACTGAATTGCATTTTCTACCCATGCTAACTCGCTCAAAAGCCATTTGAGCTCAGTACGAAGCTGTTCAGTACTGTCTTTAGAGACTATATCGTCAAACAACCAAAAAGTATGGCGAATTAAACTAATACCATCAGTCACCCTTTTTAAGGTTTTTAAGCTCGGTTTATCGAAGTAACACTGCTCATGCTTTTGCACAAACCGAATACCAAAGTTCATTGCTTCTTTTAAAGCGCTTTCTTGGGTCGCAGAGCGAGGAAGCTTAACAAAGCCAATCGACTTACTAGGCTTAAGCGGATTGTCGTCGGCTAAACGGTAGCCGCGTGCTGCTTTTGAATACAAACCGAGTCGGATACAGTTTTGGCTAACTAAAATATCAGCCAAAGCAAACAGCTCATTGCGGCTGCCTTCAATTAATTCTATTTCCAGCTCGCTGATCATCTCAACTTGCCCAGAGGCTGCGATTTC
>NZ_NTLW01000134.1:0-9911 GCF_002632075.1 Pseudoalteromonas sp. ESRF-bin5
ACACCACGAAGAGCACCTTTTTCTTTAAAGTATTCTTGATCGCGCTTCATCTTAGAGCTTAATGTACGAACCGAAAAGCTTTTAAATAACTTATCAAACTTATCGCCATCAACACCTTGCGCAACAAACACATCTTTCACGTCAGCTAATTCATTAAATTTAGCACGCTTAGTGTGAATATGATTAAAAATAGCTGCGATAAGTTTCTCTTTTTGAGGAAGTACTTCAGCAGTTGCAAGTGCTTGGCTCATCATTTGTTGGTTTTCTGGATTACGAACACCCACAAAGTCAACGTGACTCTTTTTAAACTTAACATTTTTATCTAGTTTAGGCTTAAATTCGCTGATCAGTGACTCGTAGTTATTACACGCCGGGCAGTAAAAAGAGAAAAACTCTTTTACTTCTGGCTTTTTAGTGGCACGTTCAGCAATAACATCGTAATGGACGCCTTCTTGGTAGTCCGCCGCAAAGCTTGTTGCTGCCATCGGTAATACTAATGCAAGTAACCCTGCTTTAAGTAGTTTAATCATTCTTATGCTCCAAAATTTATAATGCTAATAAAAACGCAATTAACTCATCAAGTTCTTGTTGGTTTTTTATGGTGTTAATATTGATTTTGTATTTATCGTTAACAATAAAAGTAGGTACACCAGTTAACGCACCTAACTTTGAATATTTTTTTTGCTTATCTTGCATTGCTTGCTCTGCGGCAATAATTGGCATGCTTGCAATCGCTTGGTCAAATGTGTCGCTATCAATTCCATTTACTTCCAATAGCTTTTTAAGGTCTTTAACTTCTGTTAAAGGCACACCTTGAATATGGATACTTCTAAAAATTTGGTCAGCTATATTTTGTGCTTGCCCTTGTTGTTTTGCGATTAAGTAAGCAAAGCTTAAATTACTTTGTGCCTGTGGAGATACACCACCTAAAAAGTTGACGTGACTTTTAACAAAATCAGTGCCTTCAGGCAGTTTTTTTTCAATTGCTTTAGCCACTGGTTCAAATTTAAAACAGTGCGGACAATAAAATGAAAAGAACTCTGTTACCTGTGGTGATGTGCTTTTTTCAGTTTTAATAATCGTGTATTGGTTATTTGCCTCAAACTGTGCAGCAAAGGCTGCAAAAGGTAAACATAAAAGAAGTAGGCTCAGTTTTAGTTTTGTAAGCATTAGTGTCTCGTTGTACTCGTCATTAAATAATAATTTACGGCAATAACTTTAACGGCGGTTCTTGCAGTGCAGCAAGTTGTTCTTTAAGCGCTAAAATTTGTTGCTCCCAGTATTTGTCATCAGCAAACCATGAAAAGTTCCGCACAAAAGCTGGATCGCTCCACCTTTTTGCCACCCATCCCATGTAGTGAATAATACGCATTGCTCGCAGCGGTTCAATTAATTTGAGTTGAGCGTGGTCAAAATCACAAAATTCTTCATACGCTCCCACCAAAGTGTCTAACTGTAACAGTTGCGTTGGTCTGTCGCCACTGAGCATCATCCATAGATCTTGAATAGCAGGCCCTTGACGACTATCGTCTAAATCCACGAACATTAGCGCATCGCCAGCCCATAATATATTGCCTGCGTGGCAATCGCCATGTAAGCGAATACTATTTGTATCTTGATACTGCTTTTGTGTCTGCTCAATTACCAAATCTAAAATAGTATAAAAAGCAGTGCTTAATCCCATTGGCACCAAGTTACTTTTTTGAAGATGAACTTTAGCTGTATGCAAATATTCTTCACAGCTTATTGTTGGTCTGTAAGTAAAGGGTTTGGTTTTAGCTACTTGGTGCATTCGACCAATTAAACGTCCCATAACATCAAGCTGATCTAAATTATCTACTTCAAATAATCGCCCACCCACACTTGGGAATACCACAAACATATAGCCCTGGTGTTCAAACAAGCTTTGTCCATTATGTAAAACAGGGGCTACAACGGGTACTTCAGCGTCAGCAAGCTCAAAAGCAAAATCGTGCTCCTCTTGAATTTGTGCTTTACTCCAACGCTCGGGACGATAAAACTTTACTACGTAACGCAGACCGTCTTCGGCTTTAAATTGATAAACTCTATTTTCATAACTGTTAAGCGCTAGTAACCCAGACTCGGGATAAATACCTATGGTTTCTATCGCATCAAGTATTAAATCTGGGGTTAAATCTATAAAGCTAAATTTGCTCATGCTCTTCTTATATAAATGAAAAGCGGGTTAAACCCGCTTTTGTTATTGCTATATTTACCGAATTAGAAAGTACGGCTATCGCGCTCTAAAAAAGTTGCTCGATTGCGAAATTGTTTCATCCGGTTCATTAACTGGCGACAATACAAAATTAAACTCTGTTATAGGCGCTTTTAAGTCATAAGGGTCCATAACGAGTGATAATGGCACATTATGCGATTGACCTGCTTGAACAGTAAATACTTGTTTACCTATGTATTTAAAGTTTTCTAGCCCTGCCACTTTAATGTTAAAGGTTTGCTCATATTGCGCCTTATTGATGACCTTTAAGGTATATGTGTTTTCAACCAAGCCATTAAAGTCGACACGATATAGCTGATTTCGATCACGAATAATATCAAAGTCCATTGGTTTACGCAGTGCAATATTTGCAACAAGCGCGCCTGTTAGCAACACTAGTATGACCGTATACCCAATAATTTTGGCTCGTAGAGGGTTGGTTTTATTTTCTGGCGTCTCAAGATTACGTTCTGTGGTATACGAAATTAACCCTCGCGGGTACTCCATTTTATCCATTACGCCGTCACATGCATCAATACACGCACCACAATTTATACACTCAGCCTGCAAACCGTTTCTTATATCAATGCCTGTTGGGCAGACTTGTACACATAGGTTACAGTCAATACAGTCACCTATTTCTAAATCAGCGTGGGCAACCTTACGTGAGCGAGGGCCCCGGCTTTCACCTCGGCTTTCATCATAGGTTACTGTGTAGGTATCTTTGTCAAACATTGCCGACTGAAAACGTGAGTAGGGACAGATATGCAAACACATAATTTCACGCATCCAGCCTGCGTTGCCATATGTACACACAGCAAATACTAAAATGCTCACTAGTGCATAACCGCCAACATTAAAGGTTATAAAATCAGGGAGTAGCTCTCTTATCGGTGTGAAGTAACCAACAAACGAAATAGAAGTATACAAAGAAAACAACACCCAGCTGGAATGCTTAGCTGTTTTTCGCCAGAACTTGTCAAAGTCCATAGGCCGTTGATCGAGCTTTTTACGTTGATTTGCTGTGCCTTCAAGTTTTTCTTCAAACCAGATAAAAATGAATGTCCATACCGTTTGAGGACAAGTATATCCGCACCAGACTCGTCCATAAAATGTAGTTACCAAAAACAGCGCAAAAGCCGCCAGCATGAATATAAACGCCAGTATGGTGAAGTCTTGAGGCCATAAAGTAAGGCCAAAAATATTGTATTTTTGTGCTATTAAATCAAATAGCACGGCTTGCTGGCCGTTAAAGTTTATCCATGGCAAAACCATAAATGCGAGCATGCCTAAAAAACCAATGCGCTGTCTTAGTAATTGGTGAAGACCTTTTACGGCTCTCACATAAATGCGGTTACGGGGGTTAAATCTATCATCTTGACGGCTTAAATCCGGCTTTTGAATTTTTACCTCAACAGGAATGTTTTTTACTTTAATCTGTTTGTCCATCGAAGTTCCTCAACACCGCTTGGAAAATAAAAGCTGAGCACTAATCAAATGCTCTATACTCATAGTGTAGCAAGTAACTTGCTAAGTAAGACTTGTTTAATGAATCATAAATTAAATACTTTCAGATATTTCAGAAATATCTAACTTTTGTTAGTTATTATATCAATATTGGCTAAAATTACTGGTATAGATTACAACTAATTTATTCATCTCAGTTACTTGCTTTTAAAAGGCAGTTTATTACACTGCTTGATAATTCAACCCTATTTAGATCAAGGTTTACGTATCCATGAAGAAGTTTATTATTTTGATAATTGTGATCCTTGCGTTTTTTACCATTGATCATCCACTTGTAAAAGAACCACGCGAAAAGCTATTAGGCGAAGGTATTGGCTTTTTAAGTGATGCAAGTAAAGTAAATAGAAGCCCTGCTGCTAATTTAGCAAAAAACAGAATTAGTCATGAGCTAACACTTTCAAGCTCAGAAAAAGAATACGTAGAAAAAACATTCACCACTGATGACGCAGTTCAGCTATTTAATTTGCGCTACTGTCGTGAACGCGACTTAAACCTTTACTTCTACGCTGAACGCTTAAATAAAGTGTGTAAAATAGTGTCTGAATCACTCGAGCAAAAACGGGCTAAATAATGGACTTTTCTAATTTAAACAAAAAAACCAGTGATTCGTTTCACAAGCAACGTAATATGCTTAAACAGTTAGCACAAGGTAAAACGCTAAAATGCGAAAAATGTAATACGGTACTCACACTCGATTTAGCCACCTGCGAAGTGGGAAAAGGCGTGGTGAAGTGCAAGCAAGGCTGCACAGATATTATTTTAGACCTTGGCGCTTGATATTAATTAAAGCGCCATTATTAAAAAGTTTAACGCTAACTACTCGTCCCAGCCATCATCGTTATACAAACCACTATTGAGCGCCACTATTTCTACTAGCTCTGCAAAACCAAGTGCAAAATCCCCCATAAGGTCATATTGTTGCTCACACAACTGCAATGTATTCATTGAATTTTGTGATGCTATTTGAGAGATAAGCTGTGTATCTAATGCAAAAAAGCTGAGGGTTGCTTGTGCGGTTTCTAAGGCCTCTTTGTACTGTGCATCTAACTTCGTTGCTGCTAATAGCTTTTGCGTGTAAGCATTACTTGCTGTTAAAAAGCCTTGGCTCCACTGCGAGCAAAATGCACTGTCGTACTGTAGTGGCAGTTTATACCCTACTTCAAACACCTGTTCACTTATTTGATGGTAAAACGCCATAAATAAAAATAGCGTTTCTTCATCTAATTCGTTTGCTGAATTATTGAGTATCACATCAACCCATTCGTGCACATCAAGAGGGTCGGGTGAACATATAACACCAAACAAATAACCTTTGCTTTGTTCAAAGGTCATAGCTTGAGGTTGGGTATTTAGAAATGTGCTGAGCTGCTTAGCATGCAGCTCAGTAAATTGCGGTAGTTGCATTAAAACTCTTTATATCAAAACAATTAAAAATTGAGCGGGTAACGGCCTTGGCTATCTGGTCGGCCTAAAAACTTAACCGCATCGTGAACATCTTTTGGTAAGCTAGCATCTGGTTTTACATACCCTGCCACGCTAAAGTCAAAGTTAGCTTTAAGAGTGGCATCGGCTTCAAGCCCGAGGGTGTTATCAGGGTCGATTAATATTGCCACATCGCCCGACTTACAGCTTAACTTGCCAGCCAGAGGTCCTATATTAAACCAACCATTTAAGCCTTGCACGTCGATATTTGGGCTCGCTATTTCACCCTTTAATGATTCACAGTAAGGAGCACCTGAGGTGTATTCATCTAGCTCAAGTATTACACGCCCCTTTGCTGTAACAGGCAACGGTAACTGAACTCGTTGCATAGCTCGCTCTACCGTTGAGCGAACTAAACCATCTGTTACTTTTAAAGTATGATTAAACAATCCATAACTGACGGTTGCATATCCCGATATATCAGTGCGTTCGCGAGCATTTCCAAACTTTATATTAGTATTTAAATTGCCAGTAAATAATGCCCAACCGGCGATATCCCAGCGCACATTGTTTAACTGCTCGCCATCAAAACGAACTTGCATTAATTGGCCTTGCCATACAGTGCCTACCGCCTGCCCTACTTCTAACTGCTTAGGAAAATGAGGTTTTGCTAAATCAAGCGCGATAGCAGCGGGTAATTTAATAATACAAAACACAATAAAACTAATTAAAAAAACAGCCGATAGTGTAATTATTTTTTTCATTTATTAATTCTCTAATACCAAACGGCTTACTCTTACATAACCCGATTTATCGTCGCGACTTAAATCTAAGTTTTCGATTTTTAAACCATGCTGATTCACTAATTCATCGAGCCATTCTACTAGTTTATTAAACTCTACTGAGTCGAGCGTTAAACGCAGCGAACCATCACTAGGCTGCATTTTACTAATATTGATTTGATAGCGACTGCGGGTAGAGTTAACCACTTGGCTTAGATTTTGACTACTCGCAACACGCGTATTACCCGCTGCTTTTAGCTTTACTATGCTTTCGTCAACCCACACGAGCAAAGCCTGTTGCTTAATTTTCGATTGTTCCGCTTTTGTTATGGCGTTATTTAACGGCCTGAATATCCCCATCACAAGAATAAAAATAACAAATATACCACCAGCAACCATAATAAGTTGCTGCTCTTGTTCTTTTAAAGAACGCCAGTATTTTATCGCTTGTGCTTTCATGCAGCACCTCGCAATTTAATCTCACCTACCACAAAATCACCATCGTTATTTAAAGACCCTTGCTCTACCGTTAAGCCTTGCTTTTCAAGTATGGTTTTTACTTTACCAAAGGTTTGAAAGTCTTTAGCACGCGCGCGAATACGTAACTCGTTTCTTCGCTTGTCGTAACGTAACGTTTCTGGTGTGAACTCATTCACTTGTGAAAATACATCAACCAAATTAGTCGTCAGCTCTAAAAAACCGGATTCATCAGAGCCTTCTATTCTATCTAATGCGCCTTTAATCTGATTTTTTATCAAATTAGGATGCACTTTAGATCCGGGGAATGCTGTCTGGTATCGCTCAACTACTTGGTTTTTTACTATATCGACCTGAGAATTAAGCTGTTGCAACTCAATTGCCTTTATAACTAAAGTAGAGCCCAATGCGACGGCTGTAAAAATTGCCGCGCCTTTCCAGTAACCCCACCAGAGCGCGCTCTTCTTTTTAAGCTGGTAAACACCTTGGCGAAGGTTGAATTTAACGTTATTTAATTGCTTAGCAAATAAAGCTAACGGGAGATCGTACTGACTTGTTTGCGCTTGTAAATTAGCCCCCTCTGGGAAGTCTTCCGCTGGGCTAAAGTGTTTAACCTCAGGGTTACCTAACGCAGTCAAGTAACCTGACAACCAGCTTAATTCAACCGCACTAATATGCCATGCCCCTTGCTTAAACAGCCACTGCTGATTGAGCTCTATAGCACTAGCCTCTCCCTCACCTACAGAGGGTAACAACAGTGCATCAGGTAATATTTTATAAACAGGCAGCTCATGTTCAACAAACAACGCGAGCCATTGCTCAAACCATTCGCGGTCAGTCATAGCAACCTGAATAGCATGCTGCTCACCAACCATAGTTGCTTCGCCTATAGCTATATACAAATCGTCTACATCGCAGGCTATATCTTCTTCAAGCATGTAAGGGAGTGCTTGCTCTAATTTGCGATTCCACTTTGTGGGTAGTGTTACCGTTTTTAATTGCACTTGATCGCTCGGCAATAAAACAACCACTTCCCTGTTGGCTGCTTTTTCACTTAATTCATTCAAATTGCCTGCGCTTGATAGCTCACCACTGGCTATTATTTCTTGTTCTTGTGGTGAATATACAAGCCAATTTAATCGTTCTTGTTGGGTTTGACCCGTACGGATCAACAATATTTCTGTCACTGTACGCCTCCAAATTTTCGCGCCAGTATCGTTACTTCGCCGTCTTTGGCGTGCAGTAAGGTGGTCATCGAAAAACGCAGATCTACAAAGTTTGCCTGCGTTTGTAATTTAAAATATTCGCTTTTAATACTAAATAAGTCTTTCACTGATTCAGTGTTTGTACCGCCTTGTTGCTGTACCTGTTCAAAAAATTCTTCTAAAGAATCAAAACCTGTTTGTGGCCTTGCAGCAATAACAGCCTCTGCAGCCGACAAACTTAAATTATCCATCAGCGCGCTTAGTAGTAAAGCCTGTTCTGGTGCTATTGTATTAATGTTAATTAAAAGCTGAGTGCTCCCCGGAATAACACACACATAAGGCAGTACTTTTTCCATTACTAGCGGGTTAAAGCCTTTTACCAAGCGAAGTTCCGATGGAGATGCAAATAAACTATTAGCAGTCATATACGGAAATTTACGAGATAAGTACTCTCCCTCTTCAGCACCTGAGCGATAGGTTATGCTATTTTCATCCAGCCAGTCGAACACGCTATCAGCCATTGCTTCTTCCGATTCATCCGCTGGTAAATCTTCTATATTTTCAAGTAAGGCAAACAGTGCTTTGTGTGCAGGGTTTGTTTTATCAGCGCTATTTGTATCGGGTTCAATTGCTATAGCGTTTAAATTTAAACATGATTGCAAGTCAGTAATTGAACCACTTAATGTGCCGTTATCAACTGGGTATGCTGCGTTACCTTGTGTTGCCCATACTTGATCAAGCGTTGTTTTATCTGGGTCATCTTTCTTGCTTTGAATGAGTCCTTTAATAGCCAACTCTTCAGCACCGTAAGCATACCATTTTGCTTGTTGGTGACCTTGTAAATTAGTACTTTTTTGCACTTGCACCATTAAATTAGCACTCATTTCTACGGCTAAAATAGCAGCTAATGCAACAATAAATAACACAATAACCAGCGCTGCTCCGCGCGAAGACTGCCTACCCATTACTTTTACTTCCTTGCCCAGGAACTAAAAATACACGGCGAATAGGTTCGGCCTCTATTTGTTGTAAAGTAACCGCAACCGCTTTAGGCAATGCTTTTACTTCCCATTGTTCTTGCCACTTATTATCACTGTCTAAAAATTCAAACTTAAGCTCTTCGACGTTTTCTAATACCTGCTGTACACGTGGCTCCATATTATCAAGCTGATCAACGTACACGCGATACACACGCTCAAGATTATCATCTATGACCCTATATCCAACAGCCTGCAGCTCTGACCTAGGTAATAAATTTATTGGGTTTATCCAACCGTCTCTTACAAATGCAATGCCGTCATATTGGCTTTCAAGCACATAACGCCCTGCTAATAAATAATATTCTTGTACGTCACCAGACTCGTTTCTAACTGCACGTTTAGTCATTTGGCTAAAGTCTTGGTCCATAAGTCTAAACGTTGTTTGTAAACCATTAAGTTCCGCTATTTTTTCGTCCGATGCGTCTTTTGCTTTAGTTGTGCTATCTAGTATTTGGTGCGTAGAAATAACAACAAAAGCTAAAATCCCCAACGCAACCATTACTTCAAGCAATGTAAATCCGCGCTGCTTCACTTACTTTTTACCTTTATTTAAATACGTTGAAAGCTCATAGACTGACTGTTCGTACTTTTCATCGATAAATACATTTATGGTTAATTTAACAAAGCTTTTATCTGCAGTGGGCACAACCTCTTGCTGCCAAAACCATTCAACACCACCCATAACCTCACTACCACGTAAGTTATTTTTACCTTGCCATTGCTCGCCTTTTACCCGTTGTTCAATAATGACATTTTCAGCAACCCAGGAGGCATATGTTTGTTCTTCAATTGTTGTTAAGTGATGAATATGCTCGCCTGTGGCTTGCATTGCTGCAATACCCGCCATTGCACAAATACTCAAAGCAACAAGTACTTCTAACAAGGTAAAGCCTTTACTTAATGTCATTACTCTGGCTCTCTTCTTAAATTTACTGGTGCTGTAAATTCACCCTCAATAAAGTAAACAGGGTCACTTTGATCTTTTAGCTCAAGAATTAACTGAAATGCGCTTACTTCGCCCGACGATAAAATAAGTACTTGAGGTATTTTAAGCTTTTTAAGTTCGAGTAAGCTATCGTCTTCACCACCACTCATAAGCTCTCGCCAATTAGACTGTTCAAGTAGATTATCTTGAGCCCATGCAAGGTCTTCTAAGTTGAGGGTAAGCTTTAGGCGTGGCTCCAACTCTATGGGTTTAAATAACTCTTCTCTGTCAAAGGTT
>NZ_NTLW01000236.1:0-58270 GCF_002632075.1 Pseudoalteromonas sp. ESRF-bin5
GCTCTTTATTCTCGCGCTCTAAGACGGCAAGGCGTTCTTCAGTTGATTGCGTATTAGAAGAGGGTTTAGACGGTTGAGCTTGAGATTTCTTGACCCATGCTCTAAGTGTTTCTGGGGTACATCCCAGTTTATCTGAAATCGATACTAGCGCAGCCCAAAGAGAAGGGTATTCATGCTGTTGTGTGGTAACAAGCCTAATTGCACGTTCACGAAATTCTGATGTATAGCGATTTGATTTTTTCATAGTTCCAGTTTCTCAAGTTATTGAGTCTCTGGCAAACACGGGGCGATTCACTGCGCCATCTGTTCTAAGGTTTGGTTGGTTTGTTGATTCAATTCTATTTTAGATTCTAAGGAATCTAAAATAGAAGCAATAACTCGTTGCGTCTTTTTGCAGTCTGGGTATTTGAACTTAATATCACCAACCAAGTGCCTAGATAGTTCAGTTTGACCTGTAGAACCTTCACCAAGAGCTTCAAAAGTTGGTTGGTTATATTTCATAACCCACCCGAAAAATGATTTTTCAATGTTAGAATCTGCTAATCGAGCAATTGTGACATGTGAGTCAACTGTTGTAGTGCTATCAAGTACTTTAATTTGCGCGACACGCCCTAACGTACCAACGCCAGTAGAGTTTATTAAAACATCATATAG
This sequence comes from Pseudoalteromonas sp. ESRF-bin5, assembly GCF_002632075.1. Lineage (NCBI taxonomy): Bacteria > Pseudomonadati > Pseudomonadota > Gammaproteobacteria > Alteromonadales > Pseudoalteromonadaceae > Pseudoalteromonas > Pseudoalteromonas sp. ESRF-bin5. The sequence goes on from NZ_NTLW01000236.1 coordinate 655, forward strand.
TTGTAGCTTTCTATCTTCTGGTATTTTCTTTTTTTCAATGTCGTTTAGTCGAGAGTTTTGCAAGCTAACTTTATAATCCCTTATGCACCTTTGATTTAAAACAGGTACACCTTGTTCACTGTCTTCAGTATATTTAGGTGAAATACCTCGTTTAATTAAGGAACAGCAATCAACTAGTTTAACCTCATTCCAATTACTCCCCATAACCCAACGCCTCCAAGTTTTTACGGATGGCTTTATCAAGCTCATCGCTTTGGCTCATTTGGCTATAAAGCGTTTGGCTAAGCTCGCTCATTTTGGTTTCGAACGGAATACCATCGTCTGCAATATCAGCAGCACCGACATATCGCCCTGGGGTCAATACGTAGTCGTTAGCTTTTATATCGGCAAGGGTGGCTGATTTACAGTAACCGGCAACATCTTCATATTCTTGCTCTTTGTTTGCGCTTTCTGGCTCGATACTATCAGTGGCAAGCTCTTCGCCGCGCCAAATATGGTAGGTTTCGGTTATTTTTGCTATGTCGTCGTTGGTGAGTTCTTTTAGTGTACGGTTAACCATAGAGCCCATTTCGCGGGCGTCTATAAATAGCGTTTCGCCTTGGCGGTCGCGGCGTTTTAGTATGCCTTTTTCGTTATTACCGCGTTTGTCTTTACTTATAAACCACAAACACACCGGAATTTGCGTGGTGTAAAACAACTGCCCTGGTAGGGCAATCATACAATCGACTAAATCGTTTTCGATTATTTTTTGGCGAATATCGCCCTCGCCACTAGTGTTTGAACTCATTGAGCCATTTGCCAGCACAAAGCCAGCGGTGCCATGCTCGCTAAGCTTTGAGATCATATGCATGATCCACGCATAGTTAGCATTACCGGTAGGCGGTGTTGGGTAACCTGCCCAACGGGCATCGTCGACTAGTTCATTATCGGCGCGCCACTGTTTTTGGTTAAACGGTGGGTTTGCCATAATGTAATCGGCTTTTAGGTCGGGGTGTTGGTCTTTAAAAAAGGTATCGCCTGCTATATCGCCTAAGTTGCCCGAAATACCGCGCACGGCTAGGTTCATTTTAGCCAGTTTATAGGTGGTGTTGGTGTACTCTTGCCCATAAATAGACACATTTTTTTGATTACCGTTGTGGCTATTAATAAACTTAAGCGATTGCACAAACATACCGCCCGAGCCACAACATGGATCGTAAATTTTACCTTCGAACGGTTCGATCATATCGGCTATTAGAGTAACAATTGATTTTGGCGTATAGAACTCACCCCCGCCTTTACCTTCAGATGCAGCAAATTTACCTAAAAAATATTCGTAAACACGGCCAACTAAGTCTTCTTCTGTTTTTTCGTTTTGGTTGGCAATGGTGTCGATATTATTAATGGTATCGATTAATGCAGAGAGCTTACTGGCATCAAGCCCTAAGCGTGAAAAGTAGTTGTCGGGCAATGCGCCCGCGAGTGATTTATTGTTTTTTTCAACCGCGTGTAGTGCCGTATCTATTTTAACGGCAATATCGCCTTGCTTAGCGTTGGCTTGAATATACGACCAGCGTGCATCTTCTGGTAGGTAAAACACGTTATCCATCGCGTAAAAGTCGACCATGTCGATGTATTCATCACCGTATTCGCAGGCAATGGCTTTTTTACGCCCTTCAAACTTGTCACTAATAAATTTAAGAAAGATTAAGCTTAAAACAATGTGCTTATATTCGGCTGATTCAACACTGCCGCGTAGTTTATTGGCGGCATCCCAAAGGGACTCTTCAAACCCGACTTGTGTTTTTTTTGCGGCTTTTTTTGTTGCAGGCTTTTTTGATGCAGCGTCCATGTGGTCTCTCTTTGCAAGAATATCAATATAAATTATTGGCTTATCATACCGCAAAGGTCGTGGTTTTTTGAGTTTTAATTAGTAATAAATTGGTATAGGAATATGGGTAAAGTAGTCAAAAACGTTAAAACTAGATAAGAAGGTGACTTGTAACCACCTTCTTATATTAAATGCTATTTAAATGTATACGCATTGAGAGGATTCACTGCTTATGTATTTTCGCCCATTTCGCTTTTAAAAAACTCAGAGAACTGACTTTGTTTACTTTTATCCAAAATAATGAGGTTTTCGACAGTTCTCGTTATTGAGGTATATACAATTTCAGCAGTGTCTTTTTCATCCATGAGGTAAAAAACTGTTTTTGACTCAAGCCCTTTATAGCTGTGCACTGTAGAAAGTTTAATTAAACCACTATTAGGATAAAAATGATTTTTTTTAGTACGCCGTGCTTGATCTAGTTCATTTTTAACGGCTGGAAATTGATACAAAAATTTTCTCAGCTGTTCTTCTGACATATTCTTAAGCTCTTCGAGGGTTAACATTGGATTATAGTGCCGCAGTAATTGATATAACTCTGAATACGTTTCAAACATGCAATGTGTTCTTTCTAACTCATTATACTTGTCAGCTATTTTTCTAACTAAATAAATACTAGATGAAAGTATGACCATATCATTAGGATTGATATTATATTGTTTTATATAGCTTTGGATTAATGTAAAAGCTTCGTCTTCCCAATTCAATGGACAAGCATGATATTTGAGTACTTCAAATCTAAACTCAGGCTGAACTTGAGCGATATCCATTAGTTCTGATTCTGTGTATTTTTCTAATAAATATTTGGTTTGGAATTTTTTAAATATTGGGTTTAACGACGATTGCAGTTCAGTTCTGTAAGAACGTTTTAACTTTTTCCAACTACCAAACCCCTGCGCAATAACCGCTGCTCTCTGTGGCTCTCGCTCGTATATATTTTGCGAATAATCACCAAATAGAACCATCTCACCATTTTCAGCTAAAAAGTTATCTCTTAAAATTTTAACCCATTCATTTTCAAAATCTTGCACTTCGTCTACCAATATTGTTTGGTAACGATCTAATTCTTTATCTTTGAATATGTCATGTTTATATAATTCCTCAAATCCATACTCGTCTATAAGCCTGCTAATATCTTCAGCTAAAACATTTAATTGGGAATTAAAAAATTGATGGTAGTTTGTTACTGCAAAACTTTGCTCATCCCTTTGACCTAAAATATCGCTTATTTTATCTTTAATCAGGTTTTTTAAAGTAATATTAAAAGTAATAATAAGCACCCTTTCGTGATGCCTATTATAAGCATTAACAGCGCGGCTAGCCATTACGGTTGTTTTTCCGCACCCTGCAACCCCCATAATTTTTGACTGGCCGTTTTCACTAACTATTAATTTTTTCTGTTTTTCATCAAATGGAATTTTTTTGCCTTGCTTTAGTACATGCTCACTTGGCATTAAACGCCTTTTTAAATCATCGTAAACGCGGTCATCAAAAAGTGTATGTGGTTTAAAACCATTAATTTTATTTAGTAAACCTGCAAGTTTATCTTTTGTATAGGCTATTGACTTATCCCTAGAAAGATTTTTCTTAATTCTTGAAAATCCTTCAGCTCTACGATTGTACGTATCAAAATTAATATTACCGAGTTTAAGGTTTTGCGTTAGTTCACTCAGTTTTGCTTTTACGAGATGTTCTGCATGTCGGTAAAGTCCATCAAGATCATTTTTATCAGCTTTATGCATATACACTAAAGGAACGACTAGATTAAAGAAGTTTCTATTCTCTAATTTTGCTAATCCAAGAACCGGTAAATGTAACTGGTATAGATTTTTTTTATACATAAATGCTTGTGCTTGCGGAGAAGATATTCGCGATTTTCCTTGCCCACTTTTAACAGCCCATTTGTTTGTTCCATCAATACTATAATTAACTAAATCATAGTCTTTTACTTCAATGACAAAAATAGCTACATGCTTTCTTAAAATAATGAAGTCAGGCTTATCGCCGTCTAAGAACGGGTTAAAAAATACTTCATAAGTGTCATCTAACTCTGTAACTAGATAATTTAAAAGATATAACTCGCCTTCTGTAGGTTTGACTTTTAAACGCGATATATTTTCAAGTGAAGGGTAAACCTTAGCCATACTGAATCACCTACTAAAATGGTAAACCAAATAAAAGTCCAATTGGGGAAATCGGAAATGCAACATCAGTAATTACTTCGGCCAGCGCTTCTGCAGAGGCTTCTGTTATAACTTCTACCGAGTGTTCTGTTACCACCTCACCTGAAAGCACTTGCGAAACAGAATTTTCTAGAGCTGTATTTGACATACCTGAGTTGATCACTACTCCCAGATCAAAACTATTAGCTACCTCACTGGTAGTTACTATTGGAATATCTGGATAGGCAGCCAATGTATCGTTTATATAGCTCAAGCTATCTGTTGCTTTAAGCTGAAGTTCTGCTGCAATATCGTCATCGTCCATTAAAGTAATATCGGATATTGGGTGGTTAGTCTCTTCAAATAGCATGGCATTGATGCCCTGTCGATTTAGAAGTTCAGTAACTTCCTGTTCAAAAACAATGCCTTTTATATTACTAATATGCCCTGTCATTGCGCCAGGGTCTAGGTTGTCAAAATAGGATAGAATATCGGAATTACTAGAACTATTTAACTGGGTGTAGCCACGCCTAACAGCCTCAAATACATCTTCTTGAGCGATCACTGCTGCCTAACTCCTTTTAGTAATTCAACTATTTGCTTATAGCTAGATTCTAACATTGGGTGTACCAAATGCCCTTTTACTTCCTGGTACTTCCCATGCTTAGGAGCATTTGATTTTGCTATATATTGTGCGGTTAATCCTTTTTCTGTTTCAAATTCAGTGTTTGCTCCAAGTTTTAATAGTTTACTGACTGACTCTAAATATCCATTACTGGCAGCAAGCATTAATGGCGACCAACCTCGATCAGTTCTAATATCAACACTTGCGCCATTTTGGTGTAGTAATTCAATAGTATCAACTTGATTATATAAAGCCGCTTGGTAAATTGCAGTGCGACCTTTTGTACTTTTCAGATTTACATCTGCGCCATTCTCAATGAATAGTTTAATGCATTTATTTAGGCCATTTTCAGCAAGTAAAGCTAACGCAGTTAACGAAGCTCTATTTCTGGCATTGGTGTTAGCGCCTGCAGTGATAAGGGCCTCTATTATTTCTACATCACCTTTACCTATAGCCATAATGACTAGAGGTTCAGCTTCTTCATTTTCAACGTCAGGATTTACTCCATCATCAAGTAACTGAAAAACTATGTCCCTTTGGCCATTTTTATAAGCTAAAATTAACGCCGCCTCAGAAAACTTAGCACTGAATACCGCTCCAGCCCTAAATAGCATGCTTACGACTTCAGTTCGCTGCTTAAAAAATGCCCCTGTTACAGCATTCCAACCATCGTTATTGCATATACTAACTGACGCGCCATGCTTTAATAGAAAATCAACGGCTTTTACTCGGCCTTTAATTGAAGCCCAAATAAGAGGAGTCCAGCCTGTGCTATTTCTGATGTTGACCTCTGCACCACACTTAATCATTAATTCTGCTAAATCAAAATACTCATTTTCCAAACATAACAATAAAGCACTACTCATTTGTTTAGGTCGATAGTTTGGGTTAGCACCTTTTTTAAGAAGAGCCTCCGCTATATCTAAATAACCAAGGTCGATACTTAGCCTCAGGGGATTGTGCTCTGAGTGATTTAAATGAAAGTGGGTGTTATGCACCAATTCTTTAGCTATATCTAAAAATCCATTTTCTAAAGCTAATTCAAATACTGTTTTGTTATGCTCATCAAAAACAATATTTATTAGTTCAGGTTGCTGATTCAAAATGGCTTTCAGTGATGACTTATCACCAATTTCTACTGCATTTAATAGTTGCTCTTCCAAAGCTGCCCATCCTTTTTATTTGTTCCATGCACTTTTAATTAATCGACCGGTTTGGTTATAAATACCTACTTGCTCAATATAATGATGAAAATCGCTATTTTGCGCGACGATTCGGTTGGCTGACTGCCAATCAACATTCGTTCTCTCTTGTGCTGGGATAAGTATTTGACTATCAAATAACGACTCAGTATCAAGTATCAGAACACCAATACCGTGTAAGCTTGATAGCATTTGCAACTCGCTTTCTACATCACAGTTTAAACCAGTAGCTACTAAATAACCAAAGTTAGCCCAGCTAGAGTTTGAAACCGCCTGAAAAAAGTATTTACGTATATTGCCTTTTGTAAGGTGTTTTTTGACTTCGAATGACCAAAGCCTTACCGAACTATGATTACCACTGCGAACGCAACTACGTACAACTTCATCCCAACTTTGATCTAGTGGCTCTAGGGCTACTATGTCTGGATGTAACCAGTGGTTACCACCACTGCCATGAGAGTTTGCTGATTTCCGTTCGTCTATTCGCTGACAATATAAATTGAGGTCTTTACTTAAATACTCGATGAGCAGAGGGTAAAGCTCATGCTCGGTAAAACTCTGGGATATTAATGGTGTATCAACCTCAGGGTCATCTATTTCCTCTGATTCATCTTTAATAATCGTAGTGCTAGGGGTTGTATCCCAATAATAAATTCTTGGCCTTGGTTTATCCCGCGTTGCTACGTTTACACAGACTTTTTTAGCTGTTCGTGTTCTTTGCCCGCCGACTTCAGCAGCCAACTGTGCGATTAGCTTTTCTTCAGTATCATAACGAGGGTTAGTTTTTTTTTCGGCAATCTCTTGCGGATATCTTAATATAAATTCGGTTGCCAAATCACGAGCTGTAAACTTTTTCTCTGGGTTAGCTTTAAGCGTTTCAATGATCATTTCTACGCGAGTTGTCATTAGATAGCTCCAACCATTTTTTTGTCTAATTCTGCTTTATATTTCTGACAAATGTTTGAAGGACTAATATTACTAAAATTATTAAGAGAAATTTGAATATGAGGAGGTGAATTAGTGATTTGCATTTTAAAGCTCCTTTTTATAATGCTATGAAGGACACATTAACATAAACAGGGGCTTATCCAATATTTAAACTATACTAAAATAAGCTTTTTCTAACTTATAAGTTAGAAAAATATTTAGTAAGAGTAAGTATAGAGAAATCAGATCACCGGATAACAAACTAAAAGAGTGAGATAAAAAAGCGCCCTAATAAAATCAGGACGCTTTGCGTTTAGGACAAATAAACAGGTTTTATACAAATTTAAATAACAAATATTTGAGCATGATTTTCATACTACGCTTATTACTTTGGCAATATTGCTCATTGTTGATTATGCCAATAGCCATCTTGGTACAGAATAAGGTCAGCGTAATAAACCACGCAAAATTTTGAGTCGATTGGTACTGTAAAAACAGTAACCCTGAGCCACTAAAAGCAATAGTCGAATAGATAATTTCTATTCGATAACCACGGATAGCTTTTAAGATTTTGAGCATTAAAAGCCGTCATCAAATGCATCAAAATAATCGTCTTCTATTGACCCTTCTATTTCGTGCACTGTCATTACTCTGTCTGGCTGGCCTATAACATTGCCACCAACATCTACGATATTAGCGCTCGCATTTGTGATAGGTAATCCTGTTGAGGGATTAATAGCAATATCATTAGCGTCATTATTTTTCATTTTTTAACCTTATTAATCATTAGTTTCTACTTTCAAATTTAATGATTTCGTGATAAAAATCAAACTTGTTTGACTGCGCAGCTCAGCAACAAAAAGTTTGAGTTAAGTTACTCGCCCTTCCCTTACTCCACCTAATTTTTATTAAGGAAAAATCCTTTCCTCTTTATCTAAAAAGTTCATTAATAAGTTTAATTTTAAGGCTATTTTTGTCTGAAAGACGTTATTAAAACGCATTTTTCGCACGAAAAAATGAAAAAAGAGCGTCTCAGAATGAGACCAATAGCTCGCGTAATACATTGGAGGCGAAGCCGGAAATGTGTGGAGTCGCGCGAATGTACAGCTGGTCTGTACCAACCGCGATAGTGTTTCGCATCAGCGAAATTCGATTAAAATTTTGCAAAAATTGATATCGAACCATCTATTTTCGTAGGAAATTACAGCAGATGAAAAATGCAAATTATGGGGCACCCATTGCATTGTCAGGCGCGGCAGTATGGCGGTTGGTACAGAGCGTAGCGAGGTGCATTCGCGCTGGGTCTACAACGCTAGCGCGATAGCGCGTTGAGTCAGCTCGTTGCGGAGCAACACCAGAGCTGGCGTGCGTTTTAGGCCCTATGGTTGAGTAGCGAAGCGACGAGGCCATCCGCTGAAAGCGGCTTTTCTCAATGGTTTCATCCCTCGTTTCATTAAAAGAGCAAACGCACAACGTCTTGCAATGAATACCGTAATATTTTTGCCTAATTGAAATAAAGAATAACCTATAAAGTAAAGCCTCCTCTTAAAGAGGAGGCTTTACTTTATAGGTTTAATTCACACAAATTTTCTACGTTTAAAAACACGCTTAATAAAAATAAAAAATAAATTGGATAATTTTACATAAAACGCAATTAGTTCGTTTTCCGACATCCTATTTAGAAATTCCGAAATATCGCAACCTCATAGGAGTTTATAAATATGAATGACCAAAAACATACCCAACAATTTTCACAAAACAGTGAACCAACTAACACACCTAATCCATTACACCAATTAAGAAAAGCCGATAGCGTGCTTAGTATTGTTCAGGCTGACATTCCTCAACCATGCATCATTGTACCTTCGATATTAACTGCCGGAGAGGCTACACTGCTTGCTGCCGGAGCTGGCTCTGGAAAAACCTATATTTCTCAGTATATCGCTGCGTGTGTTGCTGCTGGCACTACTAGTTTTGGTAATGAGCCGTGCGAAGCTAAAAAAGTTTTGTATATTGATGCTGAATTAGGCCTGCATCAGATACAAACACGTTTTGGCAATATTTTTAACGCGATAAGCGCTGGGCCTGGTGACCCATTTTTTAGAGTAATTCATAGAAAAAGTATTCCAGGAGGAATACCTGACCTTGCAACACCTGACGGTTTTGATGCACTCGCCAGTGATATTGAATGGGCCGATGTAGTGATTTTCGATAACCTATCCGCACTGTATACATCCGCAGAGGAGCTCAATCAAAACGACTGGAACTACTACAACAAATGCATTGACGCATTGCGAAACGAAGGAAAGGCAATTTTGATACTTCACCACACAGATAAAACAGGCAAAAACTACCGAGGCCATACTGAAATTGCGCGTGCTGTTGATAACGTGCTCATCGCAACAAAAGATTTAAAAGCCAGCACCAATTCAGTGACTGTGGTTGATATAGCGCAGTCTAAATCACGTAACGGCGCCAGTAGTGAAAAACTTATGAGTATCGCGTTTGGTGATATATATAACGATGGGCGATTTTTGATGATTCGCGCTAAATAAGCGAGCAATTTTGCATGCTCGGGAGTTATATAAATTATGACTCCTGATTTAGTGAACACGAATGCAAAACGATAACGACTATACTCACCAATACGCCCGCTATTTTGATATTAACATGCGATATAACGTAGGTGCTAACAACTATCAAAAGGGTGTAAACCGTACTGCTCTAACAGTCCTTATTGCGGTTAGGTTTTCTATTGTCGCGCCAGTGATTATTCGCTGGCTGTATAATATTAGTCAACCTCAAGCGCTTGCCCATTTAAATAAGTTAGTGGGTGAAAAGCTGTTAACGATGGTCCCTACACATAGAAGCCCTGATGGGCGAGTTTATATTCCAACTTACTCAGGAGCTAAATATGCACAGGAGCAAACCAGCATTGACACTTACTTTCGCTCAAAATCAAACCCCGCACTGCAGGTTAACCACAACCACATAATGCACGACTTAATGAATGCATTTATTGCCCTGCGCGGATTACATAACCATACCTCAGATGGCGTTTACAGGCCGCTATGGACAGGATTTTTATCTGAGCCAGAATTTAAACGACTATATAACCAAAGCAGTGCGCGGATTGTAGACGGTATCGCCGTATTACCAGATAGAACCGTCGTTGCTATCGAGATTGAGAATTCATTTAAGAATAAAGCAGCGCGACAAACAATTTTACTCAAGTACCTGACTTCACTTAAAGCGGGCCATTACCAACAAGTATTTATATTTTCACAATCTATGCAAATATTTGATGATGTAAAAAGATTACACACCCAGTTAATGACAGAGCTCCCAAAGCGGATAAATAAGAAGACCCAACAGCCATTTATGACTCACGAAGACGCTGAGTTACTACAATCTGCGATTGTGTATCGCACAAAATTTTGTGATGAAATTACAGCGCTGTTTTATTCCTAAGTCGAAATATAAACGTGAAACAATATGATTACCTCATAAAAAAAGCATCGTTTGATGCTTTAGTGTTTTTTATTGCGGCTACAATACAGCGCAATTGTTTTAAATGTTAAATGCCCTATATAGCAAGCCGCTACTGTAAGCGTATAAGATTGAGTAGTAGATAATATTAAATAGGTTTTATTTATTAGCCCATTATAGTAAAGCCAACCGAAGGCAATAAATATAAAGCCAAACATACTAAATACTTCTGCTATAGCGTTAGCGATAAACTCAATCCATTTCTTCTTCGTCATAGCTATTGTCCTTTTTGTCCTTGTCACTTTATATAAGTACATAGCAGAAGATTTATTAGCCTTTTACCTTGCTTTAAAAATCAATAACAAAAATAAAAGAGAGCGAACTTAGTTCGCTCTCTTTGTTATTTTGTCAGGTTACATTATGCGATTAAGACAACGCATTCGTGCCCTACCGCCAGGTCAATCGCTATATTGCCCTCCCCCTGCACAACCATCTACTCAGCAGATAGCATGACGAGGCTCATTTGATGTGCAGTGAATCACCTATTAGCTCTTCAGATTATGTAGCTTGTATAGCGACAAGCTGAGTGCAATTTTTTGGGGTAATGGATATGCAGGTATGTTTATGGCTTTACATTAATAATTACATTCGCTGCAAGGGAATTACAAAGCGTACCCAGTAGTTCACTTAGAGTTTGTATATTTTCAATATGTTTCAAGGCGCTACTTTTCTATTGTGCTAATGCAACTTTCTAAAAGATAAATTTAATCTTCGCTAATATTTTCTTTATTGATATAAGAAATAATATCCGTGCTTGCAAAGTACACGTCAAACATTATTATTAATAATAACTATAGTCGGAGAGTAATGATGACTGAATTTTTAATGATGATTTTTCCAGCGATAGTCCTCACTATTGGCTTTGCATATATAGTGGTAAAGGATAATAAAAAAATGCAGTTAAAGACTCAGATTGAAGTATAAAAAAGCGAGCCTACAGGCTCGCTAGAGTTTATGAGCTTTCAATTAGCCGTAACCAACTGTCTTCTGCAGCTGCAAAATACTCATTGGGTTTTAGCATAAACAGTTGCTCAAATTCTGCAGAAAATAAATTGCAGAAGTTCGTTATATCTTCAATATGTATGAGTAAAAAGGCATACATTTCAATACCCTCCAAATACCGCTCTGAGAACTCAGGATTAGCAGCTAATAACTGTTGAGAAATACTAATACCCAGCACACTCCCCACGCTATCTCGGTGTAAATAAATGTAATTGGTGAAACCTATTTCTAGTGTTTGCTTATCAATAACATCAGCTAATAGTAAAATGGTGGAAGCATCTTCCCACGGTGATTTACTAGCGCGTACATATTGGCGTATAAACGGTGATTTTTGTTCTTTCATGATTTTTCCTAGTTAATTTGTCCTAAAGCTAACTAGGCATAAGTCAGGAGAAAAATTGAAAGGTAATAGATAAACGACTTAAATTTGCAAAACACCTCAAAAACATTAAGGTTAAGTTACTATTTCAAATAATGAGGGTTAGAAATGAGTGATTTTATATGGTTATTACCAGCTGCTGTGTTGACGATAATTTTAATTAGACTTTTTCAACAAGCTAAAAAAGTAGATTAAGTAAAAACAATACAAAACTTTTGGGTATAAGCGTCGGTAGTTAAAGTGACCTAAAAGTCACTTTAGGGCCTAAAAACGGCTTAATGTTACCTAAAAGGCACTTTATTCTGAGGAGCAAAAAATGCTAATGTGTATTTTAAGCTTTTAATTTGATTTACACTCTATTGTATAGGGGCCCTAAATGAGATTAGCCGGTATCGACTTTGCTTGGCATTAACAGAGCCAAACGCTTTACTTGCAAAAAAAATAGACGCTATAGTATCCATTAATTCTATTTAAAATCCATTTTAGATACAACTGTGTCTATTTTATTTGGAGGTATATTATTAATTAACTACTATTAAGCGAAGGTGATGTGTAGCTGGCTTTTGCTGAGCATCTAAAAGAACGTCGCAAAAAAGCAAAAATGTCACGTGAAGCGTTAGCCAAAAAAAGTACAGCACCTGCTTCCACAACAAAAAAAGTTTGAAGTTACTCGACTAATTTCATTCAGGCAGCTATTACTTTTCTGGCAAATAGTCGACGACTTAACTCGTTTATATAGCTGAACAAAAGTGCCAGCTCGAGACAAGAATGCGCCAACGTCTATCGATATTATTGAAGTATTATTAAATAATATTGATTCAAAGGTTATGTAGCCTGTGTTTTTAAGCTTTAATTATGATCTCGATTTAACGCAACGAGTTGCAATGTATTACTTTTACCACAGTGATAAACCCCTTCACTTATTTCTCGCTCTACTTCATGAAAAATAATAAATGAAAGTGCTGAAAAATCATTAATAAACATTGGTTGAGTATATAAAAGCGATTCGTCTTTTGGGCCACCGGTGTTGTTATTAAGTTGCACAGGCGTATAACCTTCAATTATGAGTACACCATTTTCTGATAACCCAGACACACACTGAGAATGCACCTGCTTTCTAACTGCTGGAGGAAGGTGTGCAAATATCATAATAATTGCATCCCAGCTATTTTCAGCTATTAGATACTGTGACAGATCACTGTGAACAATTGTTATCTCAACTTGTTGCTCTTGTGCTAAGGCTTTAGCCTTAGAAAGGGCGGCACTTGAAAAGTCAACTAAAGTAACTTCGTAACCTAGCTTGGCTAGATAAACAGCATTACGCCCTTCCCCTTCAGCTAAACACAATATTTTTTTGCCCGTAATGTAATGTGTATTTGCTTTTAAAAAATCATTAGGCTCTTTGCCATAAGCATAGTCACTTGATGCAAATCGATCGTCCCAAAAGTCAACAGGATTATTCATTATTAAGCCTTATTGTTATCAAAGTTAGTAGGGTTGTTAGTTTGATTTATCTGATAACTTCTCTGGTTTTGCCATCCACTCTCTGCCTTTTAACATGCCTAACCAATAAATAGGCGGCAACAACTTTTCTTTTAGTAGCCAAGCAAGTCTAGATGGGCGTTTACCATTAATAATCCATGACGGAAAGCTATTCATTACTTTACCACCATAACCAAATTCAGCTAATACGACTTTGCCAAGTTCAACAGTCAGTGGACAGCTACCATAACCGTTATATATAGCTTGATATTTAGATAATCCTCTCGCATATAAAAGATTAGTAGCAACAACTGGTGCCTGCATTCTTGCTGCAGCAGCCGTTTTTGCGTTTGGCGCATTAGTAGCATCACCTAATGCAAAAATATTACTAAACTTTTTATGCTGTAGTGTTGATTGGTCAACATCTATCCAGCCATTTTCATCAACAAGTGGGCTCACTTTAATAAAATCTGGAGCAGATTGAGGGGGCACGACATGCAACATATCAAACTTAACTTTTTCCACAGATTCATTTTCGCCATTAACCACTTTAAAAGTCGCTATTTTTTGCTTTCCATCAACAGCAATTAACTCATGATTGAAATTCATATTGACATCGTACTTTTTAATATACTCTAGTAGAGCAGGTACATACTCTTTAACACCAAAAAGAACTTCGCCTTTATTGTAAAACTCCACATCTATATTATTAATTACTTTGTTTTTAAACCAGTAGTCCGATGATAAATACATGGCTTTTTGGGGAGCTCCGGCACACTTTATCGGCATTGGTGGCTGAGAGAACACCGCCTTTCCCTTCTTGAGGTTTTGCACCAACTCCCAAGTATAGGGTGCTAAATCGTACCTATAATTTGAGGTTACGCCATTTTCACCTAATGTTTCGCTGAGCCCATCAATTTTATGCCAATCAAGCTTAATTCCAGGACATACTACCAAGTGTTCATACTTAACCGTTCTACAACCGTCAATTATTACCAAGTTTTCATCGGGTATAAATGCAGCTGCCGCACCTTTAAGCCACTTTACACCATCAGGTATTACCGACGCTGTAGTTTTAACCGTTTGTTCAGGAGTAAAAACCCCTCTGCCAACTAATGTCCAACCAGGTTGGTAATAATGTATTTCATTGGGCTCAATGATAACTATTTCACTCTCTGGTGAACGTGACTTAATACTCGCAGCGACAGCGACACCACCTGCCCCAGCACCTATTATCACAATAGGGTAAGAAAAATCAGCTTTACTGATTTGCGTTTCACCATTATTTTTTAAACGTCTAATAACGCCACTTAAATCATAGCCCGCTTTTTGTGATAAATTTAAAATCTCTTCATGAGAATATGTTTTTGGTGCACTCATGGCCCATAACGTGATTGAGCGAGTACCTGTTCTACAATAAGCTAAAATAGGTTTCGGTAAGTCTCTAACAATATTTTCAAAGTTTTTAATATCATCATCGGTCACCTTACTACTTACAACAGGTAAGTAATGGCAATTTAAGCCTAAATTATTTGCTTGTTTTTCTATTGCAGCAAAACTAATTTGATCAGCCCCCTCACCATCAGGCCTATTACAGACAATAGATTTAAAGCCTTGCTCTTTTATATGCTGCAAATCGTTCAGCGTTATCTGTGCTGATACAGATAATTCAGGTGTTACTCGCTTAAAGGTCATAATCGTTCACCCTCACTATTTGCACTAACCATTGAATAAAGAATCCCTGAACGAGTGCCCGTTCTGCAATATGCAAGAATAGGTTTTGGTAGCTTACTAAGGGCAAACTCGAATTCTTGCTTGTTTTCTTCTGTAATAGCACCGCTAATGACTGGTAGATAATAAGTTAATATACCAAGCTCATGAGCTTGTTCATTAATAGAAGAAAATGAGGGCTGTGTTTCGCACTCACCATCGGGTCTGTTACAAATAATGCTCTTAAACCCCATTTTTAATATTTCCGTACAGTCTTCAATATTTATTTGGGGTGAAACTGATACATCATCAGATAACTTTTTAATATTCATAACATCTCTCCAACTATATTGAATTAACAGGAACTCTAATAAAAGGTTTGCCTGTCTGTTCAGATATTAAAAATTGGCCATTTCTCAAGTTACATTGAATTGCTGGTAGTAGTAATTTAGGCACTGCTAATGTCGCATCTCTTTTTTCACGCTTGGTAATGTATTCTTGCATTGTTACACTTGGCGAGACTTGAACATTTTCAGATTTGGCTTGAGCAATTGAAATACAAGAGAGTGGTGATGAACCTTCTTTAGGGTAATCATGACCTAAGTAAACCTTTGTATCATCACTCAAAGTAAAGAATCGCTGGATTGTATTATATAAATCTTTTGCACTACCGCCAGGGAAGTCACATCGAGCAGTCCCAAGGTGGGGGGCAAACATGGTGTCACCGACAAAAATTGAGTTATTAACTAAATAGCTTGCGCAAGCAGGTGTATGACCCGGTGTATGCCAAACGGTTACATTAAGATCACCAATATTAAATGTATCACCTTCTTCAAATAATACATCGTACTGACTTCCATCGCTTGGCGTGTCATCACACATTTCGAATACAGGTAACCAAGTATCTAATACTGCTTTGATACCGCTGCCAATGCCTATTTTTCCTCCAACCTTTGTTTTTAGATAGTGGGCAGCTGTTATGTGATCTGCATGAACATGAGTCTCTAAAATCCATTCATTCTGTAAATTGTTGCTATTAATAAACTCAATCACTTTGTCTGCATTAACAGTTGATGACTTTCCTGAAAAAGCGTCATAATCAAGTACAGAATCAATAACAGCGCACTTACTTGTTGCTTTATCAACAATAACATAAGTAAAAGTAGCGGTTGTTGTGTCGTAAAATGTTTCAACGTTCATAGTTTTTTCCTTCTAGATTAACTCTTTAGAAATAATAAAAATGGCGATTATCAAAGTGAAAAAGGCAAAGAACTTTTGCAATGAAGCACCGTCTAATTTACTCGCTACTTTTGTTGAAATAGCCATACCGATAAAGGTGGCAACGAGCATAAGTGGAAGCAACGGCACTTCGAGAGAAATACCTGCTTGTAAATCGCCAACAAATCCGAGTAATGATTTAAGCGCAATAATAAAAAGTGAAGCACCAACCGCGTTTTTCATCGGCATACCTAAAAACAAAACAAGTGCAGGTATAATTAAAAAGCCACCTCCAGCCCCTAAAACACCTGTCACTAAACCAACTACAGCGCCTTCAGTCATTATTAAAGCAACTCTAGAACTAGAGTTTGAGATAGCAGGTGCGGAGTTAGTTACAGTTTGAGATTTATACGCTTTACGTAACATCATTACAGCCGATGCCAACATTAAGATGGCAAATAAAACCATAATCGCTGTATTTTTAGTGATATGTATGGGCGACAAAAGTATGTCGTCAGGGATATTTGGCATTAAAAAAGCACGAGTAAGATATACAGCTACAATTGACGGTATCGCAAAAAGTATTGAAGCTTTTATGTCAACTAGCCCTTCACGAAAATATCGAATTGCTCCAAATGCAGCTGTAGCTCCAACTAAAAGTAATGAATATCCAGTTGCGATATCTGGTGAAATTCCCATTAGGTAAACAAGTATAGGAACTGTAAGTATTGAACCCCCTCCCCCTATAACACCAAGAATTAGCCCCATAAAAACGGCCATTAAATATCCAAGAATAACCATACCGCAAACCTCAAACCAAAAAGAATATAATATAATTAAATGTTATAACAACTAAGAGGGAATATGTCTAATTAAAAAAGGTGAATCACGCAATCTATTTTTAAGATAATGGAAAATCAGCCAGCGAAATAATTTTTATCAACATTAAAGCCATTGATTTATATGAATAAAAATCAACATTAGACAACCCTAATGTTTAAAACAAACAAATACAGCCTTGTCAATTTAATTTTTAAGATATAATATAACATCTTACTTTTTGTAAGGGCTAAGTATGAATCAAATTAAATTGATATTTTTTTTACTGCTGTTTTCTAATTCTTTATTTGCAAATCAAGACAAGCATAGTTATTCAGAAATAGACCGAATAACTGTAACCGCTTCTCCTTTCGCTACTAAGGTTCTTGATTCTGCAGCAGCAATAAAAATACTAGATGGGCAAGAAAAGAGATTAAAACAGACTTTATCTTTAGGTGATTCATTAGCCAGTTACAGCGGTGTTAGCTCAATATCAACAGGCAGCCAGTCTGGGAAGCCAGTGATCAGAGGTTTGAGTGGAAATAGAATAAAAATTTTATGGAATTCAGTGGCGCAAGACTTTTTACAGTTTGGTGTTCGTCATCCTCCAGGTTTAACACCTGTACTGGCCCAAAGAATAGAGTTAGTAAAAGGGCCGATGAGTGTCTTATATGGTGCAGATGCAATAGGTGGCGTTGTTAATTTAATAAGCAGTGATATTCCCATTGGCGCAGATAACATTATTTCTGATGCTAATGTAGGGCTATCGTATCAAACGAATAACTCACAAAAAGATTATAATATGAGTTTGTCAGGTGGCTCAAACCGATGGGGCTGGAACGCAGCTTTAACTGAGTCTGCGGCTGATAATTTCAAAACACCAAACACTCAATCTTATTACGATTCACAAACACTAAATGCTCCGAAGTTTACCGGTAAAATTCCTTTTACAGACTTCAATATTAAAAATGCTGATGTCGCCATAGGGTATTCCGCCCACCACTTAAATGCGGACTTTCGCATAAATATTTGGAATAACGATCAAAACTTCTTACAACCGAATGGCCTTCCTACAGGTCAAAAGTTACGTAACGAAAACTTTGCAGCAAACTTAAATTATGAGTTTTTATCTGAGTGGTCAGCTAATATTAAACTAAGTCTACAAAAGAATGAGAGGGATGCAGTAACAGGCGCTTCCTATCAACAATTAACGGAATATAATAAAGATTTAGCTATCTCTTTAGAGCGAAAGCAAGCCACTATTTCACTCAATCACCCACAAGTACATGGTTGGAAGGGCCAATTTGGCACTGAGCTTGTTAGTAAAAAACAGAATACCTCAATCGGCACACTTGTACCGGATGCTGACTATAATTCCAAAGCGATATTTTTATATGAAGTATTAGACTCAGATCTATATATAGCTGAGTTCGGTGCTCGCTATGACTCAATAAAACAACAAGCTATTAATACAGAACAAGCATGGGTTAATGATTTTACAGAACACCAATGGCAGGCACTGAGTGGATCAATTGGTATAACATGGAAGCTTGACAACCAATGGCTATTGATGAACAGGGTTGCGCGAGGTTTTAGAGCTCCTTCAATATTCGACCTTTACGCAAATGGTGTTCATGGTGGTGTGGCTGCATATCAAATAGGTAACCCTGAACTAAAAGAAGAATATTCCTTAAATAAAGAAATTGGCTTAACTTATTTAGGAAATAAACTAGGTAGTACAATAACCTATTTCCATAACAAAATAGACGACTATATATACCAAGCAAACTCCTTATCGTTTGATCAAGACTCCTCACTCCCCATATACGTTCAAAAACAAAACAACGCCACTATGGGTGGTGTAGAAGCTGAACTAAATTGGAAGATTAATAAAAAAACCTCCGTCGAAGCAAACTATACATGGATCAATAGTGAGTTAGCGCAAACAACTGAAGAACTTCCTATGATGCCTGCGGATAGTGGCTACATTGCAGTGAATTATTTGTTTGACAATACAAAGCTAACAAAAAATCTACAGCTCAACGCTAACTATTCTTTTTATGCAGATAAACAATCAGCTGGGGCTTATGAGCCATTCTCCCAATATGATGATTTACCTTTTGGAACCGCGTCAACTAAAAGCTATGGGCTTTTTGGGATTAGTGCATCGGCAGATTCGCTGTTGCTTGATAAGCCTTTTTTTATTCAACTTAAAATAGATAACCTTTTTGATAAATCATATCGAAATTTTTTAGATACTTATAAAGGTTACACATTAGGAATGGGGCGAAATGTTCGTTTATCTGTATCCATTCCTTTGGTATAACCCTGTGGAGATTAAAATGAAATACCTCGTCAAGCTCAGCTTTTATTCAATTATATTAGGTACTCTCGCAACTGCAATGCTAGATATTTGGAATTGGAGTCGACATTACCTATTTGATACCCCGCTCACCAAATATGAATTTATAGGCCGGTGGATGCTTTATATGTTTGATGGTCAGTTTTACCATACTTCTATAAAAGCATCTCCAGCACTGCCCTATGAGCTATTAGCTGGCTGGTTAGGCCATTATTTTATAGGTATTGTATTTGCTGCCCTTTTACTCCTTGTATTTGGATTAAAATGGCTTGAAAAGCCAATGTTTAAACCTGCAATAATCATAGGTATGGTTACCGTTGTTATTCCTTATTTAATCATGCAACCGGGTATGGGAATGGGTATTGCCGGTTACTTAACTCCCAACCCCATGTTTGTTATTACAAAGGTAATTGTGTCTCATGTTGCTTTTGGGGTTGCACTTTACATCGGTGGAATATTAATCAAAAGCGTTAAAACTAACAGGTAAAACCAATGCAATAAGCTTCACACCAGCCGTATTACCGTGAGCTGAAAATTAAAAGCGAGAGGCTTTATGAAAAATATACTATCTAATATTTTTAATTTACTACTTTATAACCAAAAGGTGACCTATGAAATACACTGAAAAATTCCAAAACTTGGCAAATATAGCCCAAACTCAAGTCGAAAAAGTAGAAGCCAATACGGTCAACCAGTTGATTGCATCGGGGGCAATAGCACTTGATATAAGAGACCCTGATGAACATGCAAATGGCCATATTACAGGCTCATTAAATATAAGTCGGGGAAAATTGGAAATGCTCATAGAATCTAATCTTCCAGATTTAAATACTGAAATATTATGCTACTGCAATGCTAATAACCGAGGGGCATTATCGGCGGCCACCCTCAGGTCTATGGGTTATGTAAATGCAAAATACATTGCAGGCGGTCTAAATGAATATAAAAAAGTAGCATAAAAATTAGTTAGATTCTTGTTACAAATGCTTGTCCTGTCCAACGAAAAGGACCGGGATTAGAGCTTAGGTTAAAAGTAAGTACTAATTTAAACTTACTTTTAACTATATATTATTAAAGCCCTCACTTAACTCTAAAAAAACAATTTTTGATATTTAGTTTTTTCATATTATGAACGAAGAAAAGCTAATTACGTTAGGGTCTGTTGATCTTTCAAGGTTAAATTTGCAGCAGTCTGTTTGGTATTTAGGCAAGGCAGAGCCTATGTGGTGTGGTTATTCCCCATAAATAGGCGATAACGCAGCATCAATGCCAAACAGGCGCTGCCCGAAGGGTTCTGCCTAGAAACGATTTACTCTTTGTTGCCTACATGGATGTAGGTAAGGGGCGTGAGCAGGACGCGGAAGCTTTGCTTGGTTTTTACTTAGCCCACTAGGTTACAAACCTCGCGCCGCGATTAAACCGCCCCTAGTTTGAACAAATTTTAATCCGCAAAGGTCAACAGAGCCTAATATCTAACCTTGAGTTATAGAACATTTCGTCTTATTTAATTAAATATTAGCTTTAAGTATAAACTTCATTTAAAACTTATACTTTGCAGTCATTAAAAATCAACAAGTTAAAATTTACATAAATTAATCAAGCGATATTACTAAATCAGCAGTTTTATTCCTTAAAAATTGAGGGGTTTCATGAGTTAACAACACAATTGTTTTTTTAGCTAACCAAGGAGCCATATTAGCCCATACTCGACACGCCATTGATTCGTCAAGATTACTAAAGGGTTCATCTAAAACAACTAGTTCAGGGCTTCGAAGTAATAATCTTGCCAAACAAATACGTCTTGCCTGTCCGCCAGAGACAATACCTCCGGTTTCACCCAACCAATAATTTAAACCATCAGGTAAATTAATCGCCCAATCGTATAGCTCTACTGTTTTTAGAACTGACCAAATATCACCCTCTGAAATGCCATCTAAACCTAATATTAAATTATAACCAAGTGTTCCTGAAAAAATGGCATCACTTTGAGGTAGGTAGCTCACTTTTTTATACCAACTATTAGATGCTATCTCTTGCAGGTTTATTTGGTTAATGTAAACACCTCCATGAGCTGAATCAATGCTTTCAATACCCATTAACAAATTAGCAAACGTTGATTTACCAGTACCAGAGCGGCCAATAATTGAAACACACTGGGTCTGTTTTATAGATAAACTAAGAGGCGTATCTAAGCTTTTAGGTATTTTATTATGATTTTTTATATCAATTTGAATATCGCTTAGGGGCTTAATCTCTTTGTATTTACTTGATGGATTAGAACGGGATAAAGCTGCTAGTTTTGTCGCTGCAAAAGAAGTCTGCCCCCAAGAGCTAAAATGATTAGGTAAACTTTGAACAACCTCATAGGTACCTATCAGCATCATTACGAGCATAATTGCTTGTGCTTCACTTATGAGCTGTTCATTAACTGCAAAAAAAGCACTCACAACCACAACAAACAATGCAATATTTAATAATGAATCAAAAATTAGCTGAACATTAGCAATTCTTGCATTCAGCTGTTCTTGCAGAGAGTTAAATAACGCCAATTCGTCAATAATAATCTGCTCATGATGTTGCATTAACCCTATTGACTTTAGCTCAAAGGCGCCACTTAAGTGCTCAATTATTTTTTGCCTAAACTCGTCCATCATACTGGCATATTTATATGAAAGCTTAGCTGTAAACTTGGTTGTTATTGCAATTACTGAGGTAATACCAAATAATAAAAACAAAGCAAAATACAATGCAAAGTCCAACCAAATAAAGCCGGTAAATACAGTTAATATAGTGATCAGTAATACTGAAATAATTGGCGGGACAATATAACGAAGAAGTAAACTATCAAGTGCATCTAAGTTAACCGTTAGCTTACTAAGCCATTCGCTATCAGAACGAGCTCTCAACTGCTCTATGGTTGATTTTGAAAGATTATTAAAAAGAGATAATCTAAAAACAGATATTAATCTTAAAATAGTATCGTGGTTGTAAATTCTTTCTATATACCGAGAGATCGTTCTACTTAATGCAAAAAAACGAATACCGGAGCCGGGTATATATAAATTTAATATAGAAGTAATGCCCAAGCTTATTGCAATACCCGTTAATGCTGTAGCTGTGATAAACCAGCCCGATACCATCAATAAACTCACACCTGAAATAACAGTTAATAAAGCCCAGAAAACACCTAAAAAAAGACGTTTTTTTTGATTTTGGTATAAAAGTTTAAACCAATACTTCATTGTCATCCTCTGTGCTTTTAATTGATAAATCTAAATGGGCATCAGCAATATTCAAAAGTAATGGGTCGTGCGAGGCAACAATTAATATACGCTCTTTTTTAAGTATTTTAAGCGCACTGATAATATATTTTTTACTCAATCTATCTAACTTAGAAGTGGGTTCATCTAATAAAATCAATGGTGCTGGATTTAATAATACTCTTGCAATACTAATACGCTGAATCTGCCCGCCAGATAAACCTTGCCCATGTTCGCCAATAAGAGTATTTAAACCCGTGTGTTTTTGTAATAACTCTTTATCAAGACCAACAATTCGAAGCGCATCAAACATCTGCTCTTTTGTGGCATTAGGTGCTAACACTTTTAAATTATTAAAAACGGTGTCATTTTTTATCCACCCTCTTTGAGGCAAGTACGCAATGGGTGCTGCTTGCGGATAAATACTCATAGTGCCCGCTATCGGTGCTGTATATCCTGCAAGTGTGTTTAAAAGTGTTGACTTACCTGCACCCGAAGGCCCCGTAATACTTAACATTTGTGCTTGTTGTATATCAATATTAATTGTATGAGGAAGTGGTAACTTCTGGTTGTATCCAATGACTAAGTTTTGCAATCTAACCGCAATGTGTTGCTCTGAACCACTATCAGGTACACTTAAATTATAATACTTTTTACTTGTAGTGCTTTTTTCATCACATTCATCGCTATCAAGCAATAAGACGAGGTTATTAGCAGAGCCTAAAGCAGTCGCTCTGTCATGGTAAAATGCAGCTAAATTTCTAAGTGGTTGAAAAAATTCAGGTGCTAAAATAAGAATTGCTAACCCTGAAAATAAAGTAAGTTCGCTTGCGGGTCCCCAATCGATTGACCCATATAAAGAAAAACCAATATAGATTGCCAAGCTAGCAATCGCGACACTTGTAAAAAACTCTAATACCGTTGAGGATAAGAATGCGAGCTTAAGCGTTTTCATTACAACGGTTCTGTAACCTTCACTATTAACTTTAACCTCGTCATAAATTGCGCTTTCTGAGCGCAATAATTTAATATAATCAAGATTTGCCACTCTATCTAAAAAGTGACCAGCCAAACGCTGACGGATCAATGAATACTTCTGATTAACTTTTTCAGCGCCCATTCCCACCAAAATCATAAATAACGGAATAAGAGGCGCAGAAATAAGTAAAAGCAATGCCGATAGCCAATCAAGCCAAGCAATAACGCTTAATATTAAAATAGGAGATATAATAGCTAAATTTTGCTGCGGCCAATATCTAGAGAAGTAGCTATCCATAGATTCAACTTCTTCTATCCATTGAGCTGCAGAGGCCCCTGCGGAGTGTTTTTTTAACACCAAAGGGCTCGACATCCGCCATTTAGCTAAAATTGATAGCCGAATATCATTTCTGATTCGCACACTGGCTTTTTGACTCAAATTAACTTGCAACCTTATAAATAAAGGTTGGCCAATTAGTGAGGTAAAAAGCACGATAAGGGAGCCATATAAATCATTTAATTGTGCTTTTTCAATGAATAAGGAGTGCGCCAAATAGCTAAAAGTAACCCACTGAATTAAAAGAAGTAACGTGGAGGCTGTTCCTGACAATACAGCCGCATATAGTAAAAATGACTGTTTTTTACTGTAGCGTTTTAAAAACAGCTTGCCAGTGAGAGCTGCACTCTCACTGGCGGGTTTATTTTTCTTAAGCATCTAGTGGTAACCAGTATCCTTAACTTTCCCTCTAAATACCCAGTAACTCCAGCTTGTGTAACCTAATACAATAGGGATAACAAAAAGAAACCCTATAAGTAAAAATAACTGAGAATTATACGACGAAGCAGCGTCCCAAATAGTAAACTTAGGTGGGACAATATATGGCCATTTACTGGCTAATAAGCCTATGTAACTAAACAAGAAAATACCCATTGTTGCTACAAACGGCATACCGTCACTTTGCTTTTTAACTGAACGATAAACAACGTAAGCACAATAAATCACTAAAACAGGAATTATCCATAACAAGCTTATCTCATCAAACCATCTGCTCATAACGCTGTCATCGATGTAAGGGGTATAAACACATACAATTGCAAACATAACTAAAAATGCGACTAGTAATTTTGGCGTAATTTTATAAGCCCACTCTTGTACTTCACCATCAGTTTTCATTATGAGCCAAGTACTTCCCAATAATGCATAACCTACAACCAATCCTAATCCGGTCAATATGGTAAATACACTTAACCAATCAAGCGGGCCACCAGAATATACAAAACCCTCTGTTTCAAAGCCCTGTATATAAGCACCAACGACCGCTCCTTGAGCAAATGAGGCAACAATAGAACCTACTGAGAATGACCAGCTCCATAAATGTTTTGACGTTTTTGCTTTAAAACGAAACTCAAATGCAACGCCTCTAAAAATCAGTCCAGCCAGTAATAAAAAAACACCTATATATAGTGCAGGTAAAAAAACAGAATAAACCAGTGGAAATGCCGCAAGTAAACCCGCACCACCAAGTACTAGCCAAGTCTCATTTCCATCCCAGACAGGGGCGACTGAATTCATCATTTTGTCGCGTGCTTTTTCGTTTGGGGCAAAGGGAAATAAAATCCCCTGCCCTAAGTCAAAACCATCCATTAATACATACATCATGATCCCAAAACCAATAATGCCTGCCCAAATAATGGTTAAATCAAATGGTTGTTCCATAATTTATTCCTTTTCATCGATAGCAACATGTGCTGCAGAAAACGGACGCATAGGGCGCTCAATTTCATCCATCTCATGTGGTGCACTCGCCTTTTCTATTCCGCCTTTAAACACTTTTAATAAGTAGTAAACACCAGAGCTGAATACGAGTGAATAAACGATGATATACCCAACTAAAGTAAATAGTGCCATACCGCCGGTTAGTGAAGGGGTTAGTCCTTGAGCATGGGTCATTTGACCATAAATCAACCAAGGCGCTCTGCCAGTTTCTGTTACTATCCAACCAGCTAAAACAGCAAAAAACGGGCTTAAACTCATTAATCTTAAGCCATTTAAAAATAAAGGCGATTTATAGTACTGTCCTTTTCTTCTTAAGATTAAGCCCCACAATGCAAACCCTATCATTAAAAAGCCAAGCGCAACCATGATTCTAAACGACCAAAATACAATAAATACTGGTGGCTGCTCTTCTTTGGACACTTCTTTAAGGCCTGGTACTTCACCATCCCAGTCATGAGTTAAAATGAAGCTGGCTAGTTTTGGAATTTTTACTTCAAAATGATTTGTTTGCTCTTCTTTATCAGGTATTGCAAATAGTAACAGTGGAACACCTTTTTGTGTTTCCCAGTTACCTTCCATTGCAGCTACTTTCATAGGCTGATATTTAAGTGTGTTAATTCCATGAAAATCACCTACAAGCGCTTGTGCCGGAGCTAAGAAAAGTAAAAACCATAATGCGATTGAAAGCGCTTTTCGGTTAGCTTCAAACTCTCTGTTTTTAAGCAGGAACCATGCGCTTACGCCTGCTACAACCAATGCCGCAGTTAAAAAAGAAGCCAAAGCCATATGTAGAAAGCGATATCCAAACGAGGGAGTAAACAATGCCTCAGACCATGAAGAAACGTGATAAATGCCATTTACTAATTCTAATCCCTGAGGCGTCTGCATAAGGGAGTTAGCTGCAAGTATCCAAAAAGAAGATATAAATGTACCTAACGCAACCATACAGGCGGCGAATAGATGAACACCTTGTGGCACTTTATCTCTACCGAATAATAGTACACCTAAGAAGGCAGCCTCTAAAAAGAACGCAGTCACAACCTCGTAACTCAGTACTGGACCCAAAAAGTTTGCGGTTGCATAGGAGAAGTTACTCCAGTTAGTTCCAAACTGAAAGGACATGACGATACCGGATACAACACCAATACCAAATACGACTGCAAAAACTTGAATCCAAAATTTAGAGAGCCTTTGCCATATTGGATTACCCGTTTTAAATGATAAGAATTCAAAGCCAGCAATTGTGCTTGCCAAACCTATAGTGAAGACAGGGAATATTGCATGGAAACACACAACAAACGCAAACTGTATTCGGGATAGTAAAAGTGGATCTAGTTCCATATCCATTCCTAATATTTTAAAAATTACGCTCTGATCTATTGACCTTAGCAGAATAAAATTTATTTAACTCACCAGTAATTCATAACAGTAAAAGGCTTTTAACAGCGCTTATTCCATTTTAATATATACACCTTAAATTTTAACATAAGGATTATATTTCATCTGATCAAAAAATCAACTCTCAAATAAAATATATAATAAAAAATTCATTGTGCTAATACTAAACTCAGTACTGTTTACACTAATTAGTTGCTTTTAGTTGTTTTATTAGTGTAAACGCGCCACGAATATCACCCACATTAAATCCAATTGCTTTATCTTCAGGGTAATAATGCTGAATAACTTTTTTGACTTCAGGTGTGACTGAGGAGCCATGACAAGCTAAGCACAAACCGCCGGTTGGTATCGCTTTCATGTAACGAAAACTTTGTTCATCGTAATTCGACTTTGCCAATATATTAACCTC
The DNA here is from genome assembly GCF_002632075.1 of Pseudoalteromonas sp. ESRF-bin5. NCBI lineage: Bacteria > Pseudomonadati > Pseudomonadota > Gammaproteobacteria > Alteromonadales > Pseudoalteromonadaceae > Pseudoalteromonas > Pseudoalteromonas sp. ESRF-bin5. The sequence goes on from NZ_NTLW01000236.1 coordinate 27,781, forward strand.
AATGCCTTGTTGTTTGAGTTTTTCAAAATCAACCAGTGTTTTTAGTTCCCATTGATCAGCCGTATTGCTGGTGTTTCTGGTGCGTAAGCTAGTACGACCAACAGACCAACCGTCAGTTGACAACTGCTCAGCTATTTTTGGTGCCTGCTCACTACACACTTTAACACCAGCGCTGAGCCCTCCTTTATTGATAGCTGACTTTAACTGCGACTTTAAACTGCTCGAGAATTCTTTTATTCGCTTTTGTGCTTCTTGCTCCAATACACTTTTATCATTTTCACCAAGTGATGTTGAATTTACAGCTAAAGGAGTAAAACCCATGATTAAAATTAAAACTAAGTAGTTTTTTAACATTACTCTTCCCTCTGAGCTCTTGTAAAATAGATTAACTATAAAAGTAGCTATAATTTTAAAGCTGATTTAGTGGTACTTTTAAATAACTTACACCGTTATTATCTGCAGGTGGAAAATTACCAGCCCTCACATTAAGTTGAATTGCAGGCAAAATAAGGCGCGGCATAGATAGCGTTTTATCACGTGTTTCACGCATTTCTATAAATTGCTCTTTTATTACGCCATTGTTGACATGGATATTAGACTCCTTTTGCTCTTTAACCGTTACGCTATGGCGATAATCTCGATCTTCGTTTGGGTAGTCATGGCATACTTGAATCGTTGTTTCATCCGGCAAAGCCAATACTTTTTTTATCGAGTCAAAAAGCTGTGAACTGCTCCCACCCGGAAAGTCACAACGCGCAGTTCCAACGTCCGGCATAAAAATTGTATCTCCAACAAATACAACACTTTCATCAATTAAATACGCCAAGTCGGCAGGTGTATGCCCAGGTGTATGCATTACTCGGATAGTAAGTTCACCTATATGAAATATTTCACCATCTTTAAATAATTTATCGAACTGAGTTCCATTTGGTAGAAATTCTTTTTCTAGGTTAAATAACGTTTTAAATGTTTTTTGGACCGTTTTAATATGTTCACCAATCCCAATTTTTGCACCAAATACCTTTTTGAAGAATGGAGCACCTGAAATATGATCAGCATGTGCGTGGGTTTCTAGCACCCACTCAAGATTTAGCTCATTTTTCTTAATATAATTCGCTATTTTCTCAACCCCCTCCTCTGAAGTGCGGCCAGACTTATAATCGAAGTCCAATACAGGGTCTATGACTATAGCTTTCTTTGTCTGTTTATCAAAAATGACATAGCTAAATGTTTCACTGTCTTGATCAAGAAATTCTTGTATTTCATAGTTTGTTTTCATAAATATTCCCTCGAAGTTAGCCCAAGGAGAATTCCTTGGGCTAACGTTTCATTGAACAGTATTAAAGAGTTTTTTTACTAAAGTACCAATCAACGTAATCGTATCCTTTATCTTTACGACCAGCAGCGTCTTCAACGGTATGTGGTGGTGGTACAATAACTGGTTCGCCTTCTACCCAATTCTCTGGTGTAGCTACTGAATTTTCATCACTGGTTTGTAATGCTTTAACTAAACGCAGGAACTCTTTTACCGAGCGGCCATTGCTCATTGGATAGTAGACCATAGCACGCATTATGCCTTCAGGATCAATAATAAACGTTGCTCTGACTGCCGCAGTATCACTTGCACCTGGTTGCACCATGCCGTATGAATGCGCCACTTCCATAGAGAGATCTGCAATAATTGGGAAAGGTATATTCACACCAAAGTTTTCTTCAATGTTACGTACCCAAGCAATATGTGCATGAATACTGTCAATCGATAAACCTAATAATTCAGTATTCATCGCTGAAAACTCTTCTGCTGCATTTGCGAAACCCATGAACTCGGTAGTACATACCGGAGTAAAGTCTGCTGGATGCGAGAAAAGCACTAACCACTTACCTTTGTAATCTTCAAGTGTACGATTACCATGAGTTGTCTTCGCATTAAATGCAGGTGCTGGCTTGTTTAATTGTGGGAACTGTAATTGTCTTTCATTTTGTTCAGTCATAACATTCTCCTAATTGATGTTTATCGTTTTGACAAGATCAATATCGCATAAGCATATAACAAAAAGCGATATCAAAAACAGATTAACTTAATCAATATTATCGATGAAAAAGTAAGCTTTAAGAGTTAAAAAAGATTACCAATCTCGAAAAGTAAAACTCAATTTTATAAATTTAGTAAAGTATTTACCTTTTATATTAGAAAAATCTAATATAAAGTACAGCTTGTTCTAAATAATTTTATTTCATGAGGAAATTAAAAAATGCAACCAAAAGAAATATCTGCAAATGAAGCTTTCATGTTAATTGAAAGGGAAGATGTAGGAATAATTGATGTTCGTGAACCAGCAGAACACATGACTTCACACATAGAGGGCTCTGAATTACTCCCTTTGAGTAAACTAAAAGGAGAAGATATTAAACATGAGAAAAGCGCTTATATAATATATTGCCAAAAAGGCGGTCGTGGTAAAAGTGCGTGTGAAAAGTTACTTGCCCATAACCCAGATTTGAATATATACAATATCAGCGGAGGCATAAATGAGTGGGTCAATGAAGGATATAATGTTCGTAAAGGTGAAAAATCAATTTTGCCACTAGATCGTCAAGTTCAATTATCTATAAGTACTCTAATATTAGTGTTCTGTGCTCTTTCTTTAACAATTTCAACCGCTTTCATTTGGCCAATAATATTTATTGCAGCAGGCTTGTTTGTTGCTGGCGCAACCGGTTTTTGTGGTCTAGCGAGAATTATAGCGTTGATGCCGTGGAACCAGAGAGTGTAATTAAAAACAAGTGCCCTCAATTACTGAATTAAAAAAGGTAAACTTTATGCGAATATTAACAGTCATCTTATTATTGGCTTCTACGATTAGTTTCAGTGCTTTTGCAGACGATAATAAGGCAGGCACTAAACCTAAGCTTTTATCATTTATAACATCTGACAACACACAAACTCAGTTAATGGGTATGGTTTTATCATCACAAGCTTTAAAACAAGGTGCTGAGGTCAATATCCTTTTGTGTGGGCAAGCCGGCGATATAGCATTAATCGATGCTCCTCAATCAGTTTTAACACAGCTAAAGCCTAAAAATATGAGCCCACAAAGCTTAATGAAAAACATTATAAAAATGGGGGGAACAGTTCAAGTTTGCGCTCTTTATCTACCTAATAAAGGTGTTAAAAAAACTGATTTGATTGAAGGTATTACCCCTGCTTTACCTCCCCACATAGCAAAAAAAATGCTTGATGCTGAAACAAAAGTCATATCATTTTAATCACTGTGAGTAACTGATTCAGGCATTACGATTCGTATTGTCCTGAATCAACATAAATCTAGAGCGTGTAGCTCCTCCAAGCTCTACTCTATTAGAAGCTATTCATGCTAAGTGTGTTTAGCTTTTATACTGTTCTAATATGGTTATGTGCTTTTAATTTTTTAGTTAATACAATTTGCCTTTTAAGGCCATTTTTAAGATACTAAGTAAGTGCTAACGAGTTACGTAAAATCGTAGCACAAGCCATAGCACGACAAAGTAACACTCTGTTTTTAAATGCTTTTATTGAAAACCTTATAACTATCACAGTTAATGCATTTATTATTTATTAGTAGTGCCACTATTACCTCCTTCGTTGATCTTGAATAAAGTGCGAATACTGAATCGCACTTGTTTTATATAGTTTATAAGTTACTTAACGCTTTTCATCTCTAAAAAATACACCGAGCACCCATTAACTTTTTATTGCAAACCACAAAGAAAACATTAATCTTAATGTCATTAATTAAGTTTTGGAGTTAAAAACAATGGCTGATTATGTATGGATATTCCCCGCAGTTGTACTTACTATCATTTTGGTTAAACTGGTTATAACTCATATAAAGACTAAGAAAGAAGAGTCTTGATTTAACAGACTGCATGTAAATTAGTTCATTTCTTTAATAAGTAGCTTTTGTTATGAATAAACTTTTTCGTTTTATTTAAAAAATAAAGTTCACAGTGATATACAGATACCTTCATTGCTAAGTTTAATCGTTAAGTTACTACTGTATGCTTATGGGGGTTACGTGTATCTTGGTGCTCATCTAAATTACGCATCAATATAGCGTGCTCTAAATTAATACCTTCATCTAACTGAATTTTTACAATATACCCTGAGCCTTTGGCATCGCTAATACTTTCGCCCTTTTTGTTTTGCATGTATTCAAGCTCAAACGTAATGTTTCCTTGCGGTGTCATCAGCTCTAAAGAATGCCCAACACAAAATTTATTTTTAACGTCGATTTCAACTAGTCCATTTTCGCAGCGCCCTAGTACTTCCCCCACAAATTGCTGCTTAGTAGACACCGAATGACCGTATTCGTAGTTTTGATATTCTTGGTGAGCATGGCGTTTTAAAAAGCCTTCGGTATAGCCTCTATGTGCTAAGTTCTCAAGCGTCTTAAATAAGCTTGTATCGAATGGTTTACCCGCAACCGCATCATCTATTGCTTTACGATACACTTGCGCGGTGCGCGCAACGTAATAAAATGATTTAGTACGCCCTTCTATTTTTAAACTATGTACGCCCATTTTTGTAAGTTGTTCAACATACTGCACGGCACGCAAATCTTTTGAATTCATAATATAAGTGCCATGCTCATCCTCAAACGCAGGCATGTATTCACCTGGGCGACCTTGCTCTTCAAGCATAAATACATCATTGCTTGGTGCGCCTTCGCCAAGAGTAGGAATTACCTGTTTCGGATCAAACTTATGCACCATTTCGCCCGTCTCGTTTTCAACCCCAGGTTTTACATCGTATTCCCAACGGCATGCATTGGTACACGTACCTTGATTTGGGTCGCGCTTATTTATATAACCCGAGAGTAAACATCGTCCAGAATAAGCCATGCATAATGCACCATGCACAAATACTTCTAGCTCGGTGTCTGGACACTGTGTGCGTATTTCCTTTATTTCTTCAAGCGATAGCTCGCGAGATAAAATAACACGCTCAATACCTTGTTTTGCCCAAAACTGCACGCTAGCGAAGTTAACGGCATTTGCTTGCACTGATAAATGAACCGGCATTGCTGGCCATTTTTCACGAACAAGCATAATTAAACCCGGATCGGACATAATCAGTGCATCGGGCTCCATTGCTATTACCGGTTCAATATCACGTAAATACGATTTAACCTTAGCATTATGCGGTGCAATATTTGATACCACATAAAACTTTTTATTTAATGCGTGTGCTTCATTAATGCCTATTTGTAAGGTCTCTAAGTCAAACTCATTATTACGCACACGCAAACTGTAGCGAGGCTGGCCGGCGTAAACGGCATCGGCCCCATATGCAAAGGCGTAACGCATATTTTTTAAACTGCCTGCAGGGCACAATAGTTCAGGTATAAAAGGGCTTGAAGAAACAGGTGACATTTGCGCTCCCTACAACAAAGGGCATTAAGCCAATGGTGTGCGTAATAAATTTAAATATAAAATCAAAGCGCGGCAGTATAAATAGCACTAAAAATTTCCCCTTGATCAAGATCATAAAATTGTAATTGAACTGGTTTTTAATAAAATTAGGATTTTTCAGCTAAAGCGCGTATAATTCGCGCCCGTTAATATTCACACTTTTACTTATAAATTATTGGAGCATAAAGATGGCTTTAGAGCGTACTTTCTCAATCGTAAAACCTGATGCAGTAGCTAAAAACCACATCGGCGCTATCTACAACCGTTTCGAAACTGCTGGCCTTAAAATCGTTGCAGCTAAAATGGTTCACCTTTCACAAGAGAAAGCTGAAGGCTTCTACGCTGAGCACAGCGAACGTCCTTTCTTTGGCGCTTTAGTTTCTTTCATGACTTCTGGCCCAGTAATGGTTACAGTTCTTGAAGGCGAAAACGCTGTTCTTAAAAACCGTGAAATCATGGGTGCTACTAACCCTGCTGAAGCACTAGCTGGTACTTTACGTGCAGACTACGCTGACAGCATTGACGAAAACGCTGTTCACGGTTCTGACGCTGTTGAATCTGCTGCTCGCGAAATCGCGTACTTCTTCGCTGACGAAGAGCTTTGCCCACGTACTCGTTAATTTGAGTTTCACAGTTAACCCTGTGATGCAAAGTATGAAAAGGGCTTTCGAGCCCTTTTTTAGTCATTAATTAAAGTATTACACTGGCATATTTGATGTTTTACTTAATGATTAAAGTGAGTGAATTGTGTACAATTCGCCCTTGTAAATTTTATCACCACCGTTACTGATTAAGGTTGTTTCATGACCACTGCGCAAAAAAAGATTAACTTATTAGATTTAAACCGAGATGCAATGCGTGAGCTATTTGTATCGTTCGGTGAAAAGCCGTTTCGTGGCGATCAGGTGATGAAATGGATTTATCATTTTGGCGTAGATAACTTCGACGAAATGAGCAATGTAAATAAAAAACTTAAAGAAAAGCTCAAAGCTGAATGCGAAATTGTCGCCCCTGAAATATCAGTTCGCCAACAAGCGAGCGACGGCACAATCAAATACGCATTAGTACTTGAAGGCGGCCAAGAAGTTGAAGCCGTGTGGATCCCAGAAAAAGAACGTGCAACGTTATGTGTATCTTCGCAAGTTGGCTGTGCTTTAGAATGTACGTTTTGCTCTACCGCACAACAAGGCTTTAACCGTAACTTAAAAGTGTCTGAAATTATTGGCCAAGTATGGCGTGTAGCTAAAGATATTGGCCTAGATGGCAACAGCGAAAAACGCCCTGTTACTAACGTAGTAATGATGGGTATGGGCGAGCCATTGCTTAACGTTAAAAATGTAGTACCCGCTATGGAATTAATGATGGACGACTGGGGCTTTGGTTTATCTAAGCGCCGCGTAACATTAAGTACATCGGGCGTGGTACCGGCACTTGATTTATTAAAAGAGAAGATTGACGTAGCACTTGCTATTTCACTTCACGCGCCAGATAACGCACTGCGTGATATTTTAGTGCCTATTAATAAAAAGTACCCTATTGAAGAGTTTTTAGCGGCATGTCGTCGTTACATTGATGGCTCTAAAGCCAATAAAGACGTAACAATTGAATACGTAATGCTTAACGGCGTTAACGACAGCACCGACCAAGCTCACGAATTAGTTAAAACGTTAAAAGGCACACCTTCTAAGGTAAACCTTATTCCGTTTAATCCATTTCCGGGTAACGAATACACACGCTCGAGCAACAGCCGAATAGACCGTTTTTCTAAGGTTTTACAAGCTGCTGGCATTACCTGTATTGTGCGTCGTACTCGCGGGGATGATATTGATGCAGCATGTGGGCAATTAGCCGGCGATGTAGTTGACCGCACTAAACGTATGGCGAAAAAGAAAATGCGTGACGATAACAAAATCTCAGTTAACATCCAGCAAGCCTAAATTTAGTTAAATTACTAAAAGCCCTCCTGTTAAATCGTTTATTATTAAATAATTGATGCAACATGAGGGCTTTTAGGTAATATAGGCAATATGGACAAAAATAAAGAGATAAGGTAATGCGATCTATACTTGCTATAACACTATCGGCACTGGCTTTAAGTGGCTGTGTTACCGAAAGTAGTTATAACGGCAGTAATAAGCCCGTTGTCAAAAATAAAATCAATAACGCCGGGGCAGCACGCACTCGAATAGCTTTAGCCTTACAGTACCTAAAAACAGGTAATAATTCACAAGCAAAATACAACCTAGAACGCGCTGCTGAATTCGCTCCCAACTTACCTGAAGTTCATTACTCTATGGCCTATTACTACCAGCAAGTAGGTGAAAACCCATTAGCCGACAGAGCCTATCAAAAAGCATTAGATATAAAGCCTGATGATCCTAATACACTCAACAACTACGGTGTATTTTTATGTGGTATTGATGAATACGACCGCGCCACTGATCAATTTTTAAAAGCCATTGAAATTCCAACGTATATTCGTGTTGCCGAGAGCTACGAAAATCTAGCGTTGTGCGCCATTGAATTTGATGATTTTGAAAACGCAGAAACTTACTTTAAGCAAGCGCTTAATCACAGCTCTCAACGAACCTCTACTCTTATAAGCTTAGCGGCTCTGTTTTATGCAAAAAGTGACTTATACAAAGCGAACGACATTCTTAAAAAACATGACGACACAGGCCGAGTATCCTCGCGTGCTTTAATGCTTAGCTATTTAGTTAAAAATCGTATGGGTCGAATAGAAGAAGCCGAAAAAGTAGCAAGCACACTTTTACAAACCTATTCTACTAGTAAAGAAGCATACGCAATTAGAGAGCAACGCACACGATTTAACGAATTTGAAATGCTGCGCGAGAAATATCGTAAGGCAAAACTCAATGAGTTAAAAGCTGATGCAGACGGCACATATATAAGTGCAAAACCAAAAATAAAAATAGTAAGAAAAAAGGCACCTAACCAAGACAGCACAACAAGCCTGGTTATTAAGCAACCTGCACAAGTAACCCCAGCAAAGCCTGAACAAAACACGCAAGATGCGAATCCGGTCATAGCCAGAAATGATATAAACACAAGCGCAGATACAACTGTTGATGAGGCTGCAACAACACCAGAAGTCACTCCAAAAAAAGTTACACCTAAAGCACCTGAGACAACAATTGCAAAACAGCCAGTACAAGCTGAAACAAAACAAATTAAACCCTCAGGGCCATCGACAGATACGTCTGCGGTATTACTTGCGTTAACAACTCAACCAAATACAACAAATATGCCTGAGTCAGTTATTGAAGAGCCTGCTACTAAGTCAAGCACAGCAGCTTCAACAGTAACAGCTAAAGTAGTACCAGAAGCCCCAAAAGAAGAGGTGAAAATTATTTCTTTTGGGGCGCCTAAAACGGCTAACTTTAATTCTCCTCAAATAAATCAGCCAGCAGTCACGACGAACACGACAGCTGCCAGTAACGACTCAAATGTTGTTTTTTACGAAGCCACTAAAAATGAAGATATTTTTGAAACGAGTGGTTACCAAAACGGTAGTTACGTTACATTTACAAACTTATCATCAAATAAGCAAACAGCGTTACCCATGTTAAATCCTAAAGTCGCTACATTACGAGTGCCTTTTCATATCATTGAGTTTGGTGAAAACCTATTTAGCATTTCGGTGCGATACAATGTTAAACTACAAAAACTCCTGCAATGGAATGGATTAAAAGAGTCGGATCGGGTAATGAATGGCAGCAAAATTTACTTAAACGATCCTAATATTTATTACGAAATTAAATCTGGCGACTCCCTTTACGATATTGCTACCCAGAAGCAAGTATTAATTGATGAATTAATGCGATGGAATAAATTAAGCCCTGATATAGAGCTAAAACCAGGACATAGACTTTTACTAGTGGATCCAGACTCATACCTATTATGAATGAAGAAAATACGCAAAGCGAGCAGCCTACAGTAGGCCAAATTTTAAAAGCACACAGAGAGCAAGCCAAGGTAAGCATTGAAACCATCGCTAAACCACTAAAGCTATCTGAGTTTCAAATTAAACACCTTGAAAATGACGACTTTCAAGCATTGGGACCTATTACTTTTGTTAAAGGCTACATAAAAAACTATTGCCGTGAATTAAAAGTAGATAGCGCTCCTATATTAGCCATGTTGCCAGCACCACCTGAACCAGCAAAACCAGCTAACATGCAGAGCTTTTCTCGTCGTACAGAAAAAGAAGCAAGCGATAGCCGTTTAATGTTGGTAACTTACATTATTATAGCCATTGTTATTGGCTCGTCTGCTTTATGGTTTTGGCAAAACGCCACCCCAATTGAAGAACAAACCACAAATATAAATATTGGCAACACCATAATGAGTGAACGCCAAGCCATTCAATCAACTAATATTGAACAGCAAAAAACAGCAAACGATGTTGATGAGTTACGCCAAGAGTCTATTGAGCAAAGTACAGATTTAACAAATAACGAAATAACACAAGCAGTTAACGAACAAACTTCAGAGTCAGATACCGATAAAGCCGACATCAGCACAATAGAAATGCTATTTAATGACGAAAGCTGGGTCGAAATTCACGACGGCGAAGGCGAAAAAATAGCCTTTGGCGTTAAAAAAGCAGGTTACAGAATGACTGTTTCTGGTACACCTCCTTTTGCTGTTGTGCTTGGTAAGCACAATGTAGTTAACATTACCTTAAACGGTGAGCCAATAGATATTTCGGCTTTTCCTAAGAACCGTTTAGCCAAATTTACATTACCATTAGCAGAGTAGTCGCTATGTTTTCAGAATCACCAATTAAACGCAGAAAATCCACCCGTATTAATGTAGGCAATGTGCCTATTGGCGACGGCGCTCCAATTGCCGTGCAGTCGATGACTAATACCGACACCATGGATGTTGATGCAACCGTTGCACAAATTCAAGCCATACAAGATGCTGGCGCCGACATAGTACGAGTATCGGTACCGACTATGGACGCAGCTGAAGCGTTTAAAAGTATAAAAGAGCAAGTAAGTATTCCGCTTGTTGCCGACATTCATTTTGATTACCGCATAGCCCTAAAAGTGGCAAAGTATGGCGTGGATTGCTTACGTATAAACCCTGGTAATATAGGAAGCGAAGAGCGCATTAGAGCTGTTGTTGATTCAGCTCGCGAGCACAACATCCCTATTCGTATTGGCGTTAATGGCGGCTCACTTGAGCGCGATTTACAGGAAAAATATGGTGAACCAACACCTGAGGCGTTATTAGAATCAGCAATGCGCCATGTGGATATATTGCGTCGCCTTGATTTTGATCAATTTAAAATATCGGTAAAAGCGTCAGACGTATTTTTAGCTGTAGGCGCATATCGCTTACTTGCAAAAGAAATAGACCAACCTTTGCATTTGGGTATCACTGAAGCTGGCGGCATGCGTTCAGGTTCGGTTAAATCGGCTGTTGGCTTAGGTATGTTACTAGCCGAAGGCATAGGCGATACATTACGTGTATCACTCGCCGCTGACCCGGTACAAGAAATAAAAGTAGGCTTTGATATATTAAAATCACTGCGCATTCGCTCTCGTGGTATTAACTTTATTGCCTGCCCCAGCTGCTCTCGTCAAGAGTTTGATGTAGTAAGCACTATGAACCAATTAGAAGAACGCCTTGAAGATATAATCGAACCGGTTTCTGTATCGGTTATTGGTTGTGTAGTAAATGGCCCTGGTGAAGCACTCGTCAGTGATATTGGCCTTGCCGGTGCAAATCGCCGTTCTGGTTTGTATATTAATGGTGAACGTCAAAAAGCCCGTATCGACAATAACAATATTGTTGAGCAACTAGAGGGCTACGTTCGCGATTTTATAGATAAAAAGCAAAGCCAAACCCCTATCGATGTAAAAATAGTCGAATAAACAACGTATAAACCGCCAAGCATTCGTGTTTGGCGTTGACCCTTATAATAGATTTACCCAAGCGTTCAAAAATACAGAGTTCAGCGCTTCATCGAGCTTTATATCAAAGTATTACTTTTAATAATGGTAATTTCTTTTAATTCCAACGACGCTCGCATCTTGAGTTGGTTTGGGTATATAATGTCGGGTCAATTTTAAGCATTCTCGTTGTGTAAGCATTTTTTTATTACACATAAACAGTAATTAGGATTTATCAGTGGCAAAACAAATTCAGGCAGTTCGCGGTATGAACGATTGTCTGCCGGGCGATACACAAATTTGGCAGAAAGTAGAAAACATTTTACGCGAGACTGTAGCATCGTTCGGTTATCAAGAAATTCGTTTTCCTATTGTAGAATCAACCGATCTATTTAAACGCTCTATTGGTGAAGTAACCGATATAGTAGAAAAAGAAATGTACACCTTTGCCGATCGCAATGGCGACTTACTAACACTTCGCCCAGAAGGCACCGCAGTGTGTGTACGTGCTGGCAACCAAAATGGCTTACTGTACAATCAAGAACAACGACTTTGGTACATGGGCCCAATGTTTCGTCATGAACGCCCGCAAAAAGGGCGTTATCGTCAGTTTCACCAATTTGGTTTAGAAACATTTGGTATTGCCACAGCCGACATAGACGCAGAAGTTATTTTATTAACAGCGCAATTATGGAAAGCGTTTGGCATTAGCGAGCATGTACGATTAGAGCTTAACTCTTTAGGTTCTAACGAAGCGCGCGCCGATTACCGAGATGCGCTTGTTGCTTACCTTGAACAACATACCGACGTGCTTGATGAAGACTCAAAGCGCCGCATGTATTCAAACCCGTTACGTGTACTTGATAGCAAAAATCCAGACGTACAAGCAATATTAGTTGATGCGCCAAAACTGTCTGAGCATTTAGATGCTGAATCAAAAGAACATTTTGAAAATTTATGTGAACGTTTAGACGCAGCTGGCGTCTCATACACGGTTAACGAAAAATTAGTGCGCGGTTTAGACTATTACAACCGCACAGTATTTGAATGGGTAACCGACAGCCTTGGCGCGCAAGGCACTGTGTGTGCAGGTGGACGTTACGACGGTTTAGTAGAGCAACTTGGTGGAAAGGCAACCCCAGCAGTCGGCTTTGCAATGGGCCTAGAGCGCTTAGTATTGTTACTCCAAGCACTTAAATGTGTTGGTGACATTCGTCGTAATGCTGATGTATATTTAGCGGCAATGGGCGACAAAGCAAGTATTCAAGCCCCAATTATCGCGTCAGAACTACGCCGTGATGTGGCTGGCCTTCGTGTGATGGTTCACGCGGGTGGCGGAAACTTTAAAAAACAATTAAAACGTGCCGATAAAAGCGATGCACTTGTTGCCGTAATTATTGGTGAAGATGAATTAGAACAAGGCGTTGTGACCATAAAGTATTTACGCGAGCGTAAAGAACAAGTCACATTAAAATTAGAACAAGCTAAAGCGCTACTGGCTGAGCTTATAAACGGCTAAGCAGATATTAGAGGTAATCATGGATATACATTCAACAGAAGAAGAACAAGCAGAAGCAATTAAACGCTTTTTCCGTGAAAACGGTCTTTCACTGGCACTTGGTGTAATTGTTGGCTTAGGTGGCTTATATGGTTGGAAAGCTTATAACCAAAACCAAATTACAACCGCTGAGCAAGCGTCAGATTCTTACACTAAATTAGTTGAAGGTGATGATGTTTTATCGTCAGCTGATGCTTTTATCAGTGAAAATAAAGACACAAACTATGCTGCACTTGCGGCGTTTGTTGCCGCTAAAGATGCGGTAGAAGCACAAAAATTAGATGTCGCTAGTGAAAAGCTAAGCTGGATTGTATCAAACGTTGATAATGCAGAATTAAAAGCAATTGCGATTACACGTTTAGCGCGAATTCAAATTGCACAAACTAATTTTGACGATGCTTTAAGCACACTAAATGCACCATTACCTGAAGCATTTAATGCAAACGTAGCAGAACTTAAAGGCGATATTTACGCTCAGCAAGGTAATAAAGAGCAAGCACGTACTGCTTATCAAGCTGCGGTAGATGCAGGTGGGTTAACAGGCAACCCACTTTTACAAGTTAAGTTAGATGACCTAGCAGTAACTAGCCCAGCGGCATAAGGTTTTAGGTATGAAAAAATTAACGACCGCAACCCTTGCCCTATGTATGGCAACGCTAATGGGTTGTTCATCAAGTGATGAAGAAGACGAACTAGTCCTTCCTGAAATCGTCAATCAGTTTGAAACTGATGTTGTTTGGCAAGAGTCTGTAGGTAGCGGCGTAGAGCATTATTTTTCTCGCTTAACACCTGCTGTTTACAAAGACACTGTTTATGTTGCTAACCGCGAAGGTCAAGTAGAAGCGTTATCGCTTGCTAACGGCGATGTACAGTGGGATACCGACGTACGCCAAGACACTTCTTTTTGGCCTTGGAGCGACGACGGTTCAGCAAAATTATCAGGTGGTATATTACAAGCTTATGGTAAACTGTATATCGGTTCTGAACATGGCTTTGTTGTAGCACTTGACCGCGAAACCGGCGAAGAGGTATGGCGTAAAAACGTACCTGGTGAATCACTTTCAAAAGCAGCAGCTGGCGACGGCTTAATATTTGTAAACTTAGGCTCGGGTAAATTACTGGCCCTTCATCCAGATACTGGTGAAGAGCGTTGGAGCTTTGAGCAAGAAGTGCCTGCGCTTACATTACGCGGACAAAGTGCACCCACTGTTGCCAATGGTGGTGTTTTAGTTGGCCTTGAAACAGGTAAATTAAGCGTTTTAATTTCAGAAAGTGGTTACTCAGCTTGGAGTGCTGAAATTGCAGCTGCAAAGGGTGCCTCAGAATTTGAACGCCTAGTTGATGTAGACACACAGCCACTCATTAGCGGCCCATACGCTTATGCAATTGCATATAACGGCAACTTAGCTGCAGTGGATATTCGCTCTGGTAATGTTGTTTGGAAGCGCGAATACAGTAGCTATCGCGAAATTTCGATGGATGCGCAAAGTATTTATGTAGTAGACAGCAACGGCGTTGTTTATGCATTAGATAAAAATTCAGGTATTGAACGTTGGAGCCAACCCGCACTTCGTGGTTGGTACTTAACAGGTCCTGCTGTTACAGGTAACTATTTAGCCTTAGGCGACCAAGAAGGTAACCTACATTGGCTAAACAAAGACACTGGTGAGCTTGTATCTCGTGAAGACTTTGACAGCTCAGGCTTCTTTGTTGAACCTGTTGTTGCCGACGACAAACTGATATTATACACCCGTGACGGTGAAGTAAGTGCGGTAACAATACCAAACTAACTAGCTAACACTTAAAGGTTTTTTGTAAGGCTTCGCTCTGCGAAGCCTTTTGTTGTTTTTTAAAGAGGTAGTTTATGCTTCCCGTGATCGCTCTAGTTGGGCGACCCAATGTGGGCAAATCCACATTATTTAACCGCTTAACACGTACTCGTGATGCACTCGTAGCCGATTTTCCAGGTTTAACACGAGATAGAAAATATGGCCAAGCTAATTACGATGGCTATGAATTTATCGTGGTGGACACGGGCGGTATTGATGGCACAGAAGAAGGCATCGAGATCGAAATGGCTGACCAATCGCTACTTGCTATTGAAGAAGCCGACATCGTACTGTTTTTAGTAGACGCACGCGTAGGTATGACCGTTGCCGACCAAGCTATTGCCAATCATCTTCGCAAGCAAGACAAAAAATGTTTTGTTGTTGCCAATAAAACCGATGGCATAGACGCTGATTCAAACTGTGCTGAATTTTACCAGCTATCACTGGGTGAAATTCATCACATAGCAGCAGCGCATGGTCGTGGTATTACACTTTTACTTGAGCACACACTTCAACCTGTGATTGCCGAACTAGCAGCACAAGATGAAGACGTAGCCGATGACGATGAAGAGCTAATAGACCTTTACGAAGAAGGTGAAGGCGATGATACCGACCACCAAGCATTTGCAGATAAACCGGTAAAGCTTGCAATTATTGGTCGTCCTAATGTAGGTAAGTCAACACTTACAAACCGTATACTAGGTGAAGAACGTGTAATTGTGTACGATATGCCAGGTACAACGCGCGACTCTATCTATATCCCTATGACACGTAACGAAAAAGAGTACGTGTTAATCGACACAGCCGGTGTACGTAAACGTAAAAAAGTAAGCGACGTAGTAGAAAAGTTTTCAGTTATTAAAACACTGCAGGCTATTGAAGATTGTAATGTTGTTTTACTGGTTGTAGATGCGCGCGATGGTATTTCTGATCAAGACTTAAGTTTATTAGGTTTTGCGCTTAACTCAGGTCGTTCATTGGTTATTGCCGTGAACAAATGGGATGGGCTTGATGACTACGTTAAAGATCGTATTAAAACCGAGCTTGACCGTCGTTTAGGCTTTATTGACTTTGCACGCTTGCACTTTATATCAGCACTTCATGGTACAGGTGTTGGCCACTTATTTGAATCCGTTGATGAAGCGTACGAGTCAGCAACTAAACGTATAAGTACTGCAATGCTCCGCCGTATTATGGACATGGCACAGGCCGATCACCAGCCGCCACTTGTTCGTGGTCGTCGTGTTAAGCTTAAATACGCGCATGCCGGTGGTTATAACCCGCCGCGTATTGTAATTCACGGTAACCAAGTTCACGATTTACCAGATAGCTACAAACGCTACCTAATGAACTACTACCGTAAAGCACTTAAAATTATGGGCACCCCAATCAAAATTGAATTTAGAGAAGGTGATAACCCATTTGCAGGGCGTACTAATAAAGTAACGCTTTCGCAAAAACGTAAAATACGTGCTTTTGCAAAAGAAAACCGTAATAAATAAACGGCATAAGCGTTAATTTATCACAAAAAACGGCGTACTTTTTAGTACGCCGTTTTTTTATGCTTTATACCAATTAGCTTAACTAGGCGATCTATTTAGTGGTTCTGAATGAGAATTCTTTAACGCGAGTAACGACACGTTTAGCTTAGCAAAATGATTACGTATTATTGCAGGTTGGTATTAGAGATTAAGTAATGCCAATTGCACCAGCCGTTCAACTGTGGTGGCTTGGGTATTTGTAGGCGCTTTAGGATAATACTTTGATTTTGGTGGCTTAATAGATACAAACCCATGATTGGTGGCCATTTCGTGGGCTAACAACTTTCTCGCTTTGGGGGTTAAATGGTTTTCGTGTATTTTTGCCAGCTCACCACTATCAAGCCATATTCCTGCACAACCCGGGCACTCGTCTATCTCAACCACTTTGAGCGGTGAAAAATACCGGCGCATCATCACCACTTTTTTGCACTTCGGGCAATTAATTCGTAGCGATACATCGTATTCACTCTCGCTATATTCACTCAAATACTTAAGTAAAACCTGACCATGCTTTAACTCAGGCGAGCTAAACTTAAAAATTTGGCTGTTATCAAAAAATACGCCGCCTTGCGCTGACGTAAAAACAGTAATGCCGCCAACAAGTAAAGGTTCAAGTGGCGTATTAGTTCTAGGGCAATACATTTAAAATTCCTTTTTATTTATGTACTTTTACTCAAGCACTTTATGAATAAGCCCAACAAGCGGCGCTGGTAAAGTAATATTACCTGTAAGTACAAACTCATGCGCGTCATCTGACATTTTTTGCCATGTACGGCGAATAATCCCTATCCATTTTTGCTCATCGTAATCAGGCTTACTATTGGCAAACCCCAACATGTAATGCTCAATAAATACGAGGCTTGCTACGTCTTCTACTAATTGGCTGTCTGGGTTACGTTTAATATTTTTTTTAGCCACCGCATCGTACACTCTGTTTTGCTCAGCTTCGCCGTAACCAGCTTGCTTCATGAGCGCAACAACACTACTTGCATGAAATATATAAAGTGCACTGCGCCATTGATGATAACCCTGCTTGTTCATTTCAAAGTCACTACGCGGCGACTTCCAGCGTTGTATATGCTGCCCACGCACTGCAATTTGCATAAGCTCGCCAGCATCGGGGTTAAAACGGCTAAGCATGTCGCTCATTCGAGTAGCATAAAGGCTTTCTTTGGGCACGCTTTGCCCATTAAATTGCTCAGTATTTGGGTCTTGGTTGTTTGCTTCATTAATTAAGGCGATTACTTTATTAAACATGACAGTCATTTTTTATAATAAGTTTTAATCATTCTAAACGCTGATAAAACAATAAACTAGAGCTGCTGTAAGTTATGTAGTGAAATTTGCTCAATCTTAAAATACAACCGATAAATACATAAGGGTAAAAGTAAGCGCATTGATTAAGTTAACTTGGTACTATATTAAGCACAAATTAAAATAAAAAAGCGCGACTAACTCGCCAATAACGGATCACTATGTTTAAAAAACGTATTTTAGCTATTTGCTTAGCAGCCACTTCGCTACCAAGCCTTGCCGACAGCAACAGCGATTTAAAAACCATTATTGATAACCACTGGCAAAATGCCAAAGCTGAAAAAATATTCTTTCGAACCGACCCTGACGGTTGGAAACCAAACGGCACATTACCAAATTGGAGCGAGCAAGCCATTGCTAAGCGCCAAGCGTATAACAACAGCGTACTAAAAAGCTTAGCCAACATTGACCCAAAAACGCTCAATAACGAGCAGCTAATGAACTATCGCTTATTTAAATATGAGCGCGAAACCGAGCAGCAAAGCTACCTTTATCAAGGTAAGTATTTTCCGGTTAATTTTTTAAGTGGCTGGCATACTTACTTTGCAGAAGCGCCAGCTAATATGGCTTTTTTAACAGCTGATGATTACAACGCTTTTTTAATCAGCCTTGCCGACTACCCGCGCTTTAATCAGCAAAATATTGATTTAATGAAAGAAGGTATAAAAACAGGCTTTACTCATTACTGTAAAACCTTTGAAAATTACAGCCAAAGCATAAGCGCGCATTTAGTTAAAAACCCCGAAAAAAGCGCCCTTTACGAGCCCTTTACGCGTATACCTAATACATTTAGTGCAGCGCAAAAAGCGAGTTTAAAACAAAAAGCACAAGCGTTAATTGAAGAAAAAGTAATTCCTGCCTATCAGCATTTTTATGACTTTTTTAAAAATGATTACATGTCACACTGTAGAGCGAAGCCGGGCATTGCAAGCGTTGAAGGCGGGCTTGATTATTACAAATACACCGTTAATTACTACACCACAACTAACGCGACGCCTAAACAAATACATGAGCTGGGCCTAAAAGAAGTCGCGCGTATTAAAGCGCAAATGCAAGCCATTATTGATGAAGTAGGCTTTGATGGCACCTATAGTGAGTTTTTAGAATTTTTAGCAACCGATGAGCAATTTTACGCAAAAGACGCGCAAGACCTACTTGAAAAAACCGCGTTCATCACGCAAAAAATGTATGGCAAATTGCCCACTTACTTTGGCCACTTACCGCGTAACACCTTTACTATTAAGGGCTCAGCAAGTCGTGGGGCGTTTTATATGCCACCGCCAGATAACCGCTCACCAGGTACTTATTTTTTAGCCTCAACACCTAAACTGCAGCCTTTATATAATTTAGAAGCACTTAGTCTGCACGAAGCCATACCAGGGCACCACCTACAAAACGCCATTGCTATGGAGTTAAATGTACCCGAATTTAGACGCACACTCAGCCACTCTGCATTTGGCGAAGGTTGGGCACTTTATACAGAACGTTTAGGTAAAGAAGCGGGCTTTTATCAAAGCCCTTACAGCGATTTTGGCCGTTTAGGTTACGAAATGTGGCGTGCAGTGCGCTTAGTGGTTGATACCGGTATTCATGCGTTCGGCTGGAGCCGCCAAAAAGCAATTGACTACCTAGCAAGCCACACCGCGTTGCCACAAAGCGCGGTGGAAGATCAAATAGACCGCTATATTTCATGGCCAGGCCAAGCGCTTTCATACAAAATGGGCGAAATTAAAATACGCGAACTGCGCGCAAAAGCCGAAAAAGAGCTTGGCCCACAATTTGATATACGCAGCTTCCACGATACCGTTATTGGCCAAGGCTCCCTGCCAATGGCTGTACTTGAAGATGTAATAAATGATTGGATAGCAAAACAAAAAAAGACAAAGTAAAACCGTACTTTAATAAAATAAGAGGCGGTTACTCTATCGCCTCTTCTTAAATCGCAACCTTGCACGTATTTATAAATTTACTCGATTAAAAACACGATTAACTAATCCTCAGCTACTTTTGTTTCGTAAATACAACATCTACAAAACCAGAGCAAAAGTATGAGCAAACGCATTTTATATAGGCTACAAAACGATTTACGCCTAAACGACAACCCAATTTTTAGCAAACTCGCACTACAGCAATGCGCACTAGACGTGGTGTTTGTAATTAACCCCAACTGGTTTAAAAACACAAATTATCAGCAAAAGCAGTATGGTGAAAACAAGTACACCTTTTTAATGCAAAGCCTTTATGAGTTACAGCAAGCAATAATTGCGCGTGGCCAAACTCTGCACGTGCTAGAAGGCGAACCAGTTAGTGTTTTAAAGCAACGTATTAAAGAGCAACACATTGATGAAGTGGTTTACAGTGAGCAATTTGGTGTGTACGAACAACGCGAAATTAATTTATTAAAAGCTCATTGTCCTGAAGTCCAGTTTACCGGTACCCTGCAGGATACCTTGTATCACCAAAACGAACTGCCATTTAACTTAACAGATTTACCCAAAAGCTTTACCCCATTTAAAAAGAAGATTGAAGCTGCCAACATACCAATCACGCTGTCGCACATTACAACCGAGCTATTGCCTAAACCTATTACGCTTTGCGCTAAAAACCCAATTGAGTTGCCAAAAGCAATTAACAACTCAATGCATGGTGGCTTAACAAGCGCACAAAAACACTGTGAACAATACTTTGCAGGCGAATTACCTAGCACTTACAAAATAACTCGCAACGCGCTTGACGGCTTTGACAACACCACTAAATTTAGCCCATGGCTTGCTTTTGGGTGTATTAGCGCAAAACAAATATACAATGCGGTTGAGCAATACGAACAAACATATACCGCTAACGATTCAACCTATTGGATTAAGTTTGAACTACTGTGGCGCGAATACTTTAAATGGCACGCGCTAAATGTACAAAGCAGCTTGTTTAGTTTTAAGGGGCAAAAGCAAACTAAGCCACTTACTACGTTTATGCCAAACCGTTTTGCTGCTTGGTGCCAAGGCACAACGCCTTACCCCTTGGTTAATGCCATCATGAAAGAGCTCAATGCCACCGGTTTTATAACAAACCGCTCAAGGCAAATTGTGGCAAGCTGCTTAGTTAACGAGCTGGCACTCGATTGGCGTTACGGCGCAGCTTATTTTGAGCAGCAGCTAATTGATCATGACGTAGCAGCCAATTGGGGCAACTGGCAGTACATAGCGGGAGTAGGCGTTGACCCACGTGGCGGGCGGCACTTCAATATTGAAAAGCAAACACAGCAGTTTGACCCTAAATCCATTTACACAAAAAAATGGGGAGGCAATCAAAGCCCAGATGCACAGCTCGATCACTTAAACGAAGTAGATTGGCCTATTTAAGCCAATCTACCTCCACCTAGTTATATTTAAAACAGCTGAGCAATGCCTACATTAATGGCAAAGCCACCTAAGGTTAAAAACAAAAATAAACAGCCAGCTAATAACAGCGGTTTTATACCGGCTTGGCGAATAGCGCCAACATGTGTACGCAGCCCAAGTGCGACCATGGCAATGGTAAGTAGTATACTGTCAAACCATATAATGGCGTTTGTAGCACCTTGGGGAATAACCGATAACGAATGCACGCCACTTGCCACTATAAACAAAACCGCAAACCAAGGGATTGTAATTCCCGCTTTTTGCTCGCCGCCCTGTGCGTGTATGTTTGCATGCTTTTTACTTTGCCAAAACGATAAGCCTACTAAAAATGGCGCAAGCATCATTACGCGTAGCATTTTTTCTATCACGGCGGTGTCGGCTGCATTGGCACTTACCGCTGTGCCCGCTGCAACCACTTGCGCGACTTCGTGAATAGTTGAACCCACAAAAATACCGTATGCGTGTTCACTCAGCCCCATGTACTCAAACAGTATTGGGTAGGCAAACATACTTAACGTGCCAAATACCACAACCGTTGCCACAGCTACCGATACTTTATGCGCCTGCGCTTTTATAACTGGCTCGGTTGCCATTACCGCTGCGGCGCCACAAATAGAACTACCCGCACCAATTAGTATGGTTGTTTGTTCATCAAGCTTAAAAACGCGCTTGCCTAGCTGCACTGCCAAAATAAATGTACCTAACAGCATTACTATATCGGTTAATAGGCCATGCCAACCCACGCCCGCTACTTGCGCAAAAGTAATTCTAAACCCAAATAAAATAACGCCCGCTTTGAGTAATATACTTTTGGCGAAATCAACGCCTGCATCGGTACGCGTAGCAATACGCGAAAACACACTGTTACCAACAATAATGCCAAGCACAATCCCAATAGTTAAGGAGCTAAATTGCGCACTTTGCATTATAGGTAACTTACTTAATGCAACAGATGCCCCCGCTAACACAACCACCAGCAGCATACCTAACCACCAGCGCGTATCGCCGTATTGCTTAGTATTAATACCTAGAGGCTGAAAACTATTTTTAATAGCGCTAAGCATAATATTCCCTCACTTAAACCATGTTGATGTGTTGACTTAATTGTAAGAAAGCTCAAAATATAACTCCAATATATTAAAATCATGATTTGATAACTTAAGGTTATACAATTTAGAGTTATACAATTTAAGGTTGTTCAATGAACTTACATGCACTTAGGGTGTTTTATACAGTGGCTAAATTGGGTAGCTTTTCAGGCGCAGCCGAAGCGCTTTTTATAAGCCAGCCCGCTGTTTCTAAGGCGCTAAAAGAGCTAGAGCATCAGTTAAATATTCAACTTATTGAACGTGCATCTAAGGGTAAAAAGCTCACCTTAAGTGAAGGCGGCCAAGCCTTGTATGATCACGCCCGTAGTATTTTTGCTATCGAAAAAGCCGCCCTAGACGATATAAAATCGCGCACGGGGCTCAAACGCGGGACATTAGTTATAGGCACTAGCACCACCATTGCCAGCTATTGGCTACCGCCTTATTTAGCCAAATTTTGTGCGCAGTACCCACATATAAAAGTAGAAGTACAAGTAGCTAATACCGCGCAAATTGAACATGCCTTACTTGAATGCACTATAGATTTAGCCCTGGTTGAAGGCACACCTACCGAGCCGCACATTATTAGTAAGCACTGGCAAAACGATTTAATGAGTGTGGTTATACCGAGTAACTTTAAGCCCGCTAAAGACTTAAAAGCATGGTTAAACGAGCAGTTTTGGCTACTGCGCGAGCCAGGCTCGGGCACGTTAGAAATGTCGGTTAAGTTATTAGCAGAGCATGGCGTACAAGCTGAGCGCAGTATGCAATTAGGTAGCAACGAAGCCATAGCAAGGGCCGTTGCGCAAGGTATGGGGGTCGCTTTATTGCCAAATGTAGTCACAGAAGATTTAGTGCAGCTAGGTAAATTAACACGCCTGAGCCAAAAAAATAACGAGCAACTCTCTCGCCCTCTTTATCAATTGCATTATAAAGACAGACCATCTTCGCATGCTGCGCAAGCGTTCGAAAAAAGCCTGTTTAGAGAATAGTGAATAGTGAATAGTGAATAGTGAATAGTGATCACAATTTATGTGCGGTAAGGCACCTGTAGAAAACTTATAAAGTTTAATATATGAAAAGCTCTTTAGTCTTTCTAATGCCTATTAGCTAAGTTAAAACTCAATTGCGTTAGGTGACACACCTCTCATGCTTCACTATTAAATTAAAATAATTTTTAAACATGTGTTCAGAACTGATATCCCTTAAATCCACATCAAAATAGTAGCCGCTTTCTAAAAGTTCCAAACTTTCTAAATCATTGCAAATGCGTTCAAGAATTAAATATTTATACTTTGGAGTTATGCTTTTAATGTCATCCGGAATGAGCCCTTCGGCATCAAAATTCAAAACAACTCTTATACTGGTACCTGAATAGCCATAGTTTACAAAACTAATTCGGCTATCAATAGATGAAAAAAAAGCGCTGTAGTGATTTTTATCTTCTTCGTATTCCCATTGAGAAGCATCCCCCCAAATCAAGACAAAAATAACGCCAAAAGCAGCTGCAGCTACAAACAATTTGTTGGCATTTTTCATAAACCACAATTGAATTTTTTCAGATCGCATTAATGTCATAAGCCACATAACTTTAAGTAAAAGACTAATAATCAATACCACAGTATTATTCATTCACATGTGTGGATAATATAACTAAGGTTAAGACAAATACTTTGATGCTAAACCAATACCAATAATTAAAATAATTAATAAAACCCAATATTTTTTTGAACCATCTAAATTTTCACCGCACACAGGGCAAGATGATGACGCGATTGGAGTCCCGTTAAGATTTGTCGTTTTAACTACTGGTGAGGTAATCCCTGCTTTACACTTTTTACACTTCATAAATATCCGTTTTAACTATAAATAAAATTGCGGGATGATTCTCACATAACCCTTACAAACCCTGAGTTAAATCTTCTGCCAATGACCCCGTTGGTTTTTCAATCACACGTACTAACTCTTTGTCATTTTGTTTAACAATAAATGTAGGTGTGTATTTTAAATCATGTGCCTCAGCAACACCTGCATCGTCTCGTTTGTTGTAACCCACTGCCACATAGTTAACACTTGCCAGTTCAACTTTTGACTGTTCAAGAAGTTTAATGAGTTTAGGTACTTCGCGGTGGCTGTCGTGACACCAAGTACCAAATAAAACAACTAGCTCTTTACCTTTAAGCTTTTGCATTAACGCAATATCTTTAGAAGTAGGGGTAAACGTTGTGTAATATTCGCTAAATTTATCGTAATCGTTTATTAAAGCCTGCGCGCTTATCTCACCTGAAAATGGCGCAACATCGTCAGCACACGCTGCCAATGGCATGCTTAAGGCGCATAATAAAATTAATTTTTTAATCATTAGGTTAAGGTAACTTTTAAAATGAGTAATTAAGTTCACTATACTGAATATTACTGAATGTTTACACATTGTTTGCACCTTCTTTTTTTATTGTTTTACCACGTTATTAAAATAAAAAAGATCGCATCAATGACCATAAAACCCCTACTATTTTATTCATTAATTACCTCCACTACATTTTTGTATGGCTGTGGCGGTACTGAGCAAACAACCGATAGCAGCACAGAGCAAACTGACTCATCATCAACAACCACCTCAACGGGTTTAGTTATTAACGAAATTGTCGCAAGCCCAAGCGATACAACCTACGATTGGATTGAGCTATACGCCACTGAAGATATAGCCGACTTATCGGTATTTTCACTTGTTGATGATAACGCCGACAGAGAGCCTCAAGCTTTACCCGCAGTAGCGCTTTCGCAAGGTGAGTTTATTGTTATTCAAGCCATTGATGAAACCGATACACCGCCCGATAGCGGTTATTACGTCACCTTTAAACTAGGTAGCGATGATGCGGTTACGTTATACGAGGACGGCACTGCTATCTCTGTACTTGATTGGGAAGAAGGCGAAGCCGCTAAAGGTTTTAGTTACGGCTTATACACCGATGGCACCGGCACCGCGCAAATATTAACGCCAACAGAAGGCGCAGCTAACCAAACAGCCGATACCTCTTCACTTGTTACAACGCTAATTGCTGAAGATGCACCACTTCGTATAAACGAAGTAGTAGCAAAAGACAGCAGCGGCGGCGAGGACTGGATAGAGCTTTATGTAACAAGCAGTAGCGATGTTTATTTAGCAGACTACACCCTAAGTGATGACAATAACGAACAATTTGCTCTACCCGATATCACGTTATCGCCGGGTGAGTTTTACCGCATTTACGCAAGCACCGATGATTTAGGCGATCTGCCAAGCGTTGCGTTTAAATTAGGCGCAAGCGATACCGTAAGCCTTTACAGTAACAATGTAATTATAGAGCAGTTATCGTGGAATAAAGGCCAAGCGCTAAGTGGTTACAGCTATGGTCGCTACCCTGATGGCAGCGATGCAACTGCGGTATTAACTCCAACAGAACTTAGCTCAAACAGCCAAGCAACCCACGGGCCACTCGTTATTAACGAAATAGTGGCAAGCGCCGCAGACGATGGCAACGACTGGTTTGAGCTATACAACAACAGCGCAAATACAATTAACTTAGCTAACTACCACGTTATTGATGAAAGCGACGACATAGACCCCATCACTCTACCCGACATAGATTTATACGCAGGCCAATACATAACTATTTATGCCACCGATGAAGACCCAGGCACTTACTACGTCCCGTTTAAACTAGGCAAAGAAGACGAGCTAAGCTTAATACTCAACGATGAAGTAATTGACTACATTGACTGGGATGAAAGTGATGTAGCCACAGGCTTTAGTTACGGCCTAAGTAGCAGTACAGGCTTTACTCATGCGTTTTTAACACCTACCCCAAGTAGTGAAAATACAGTTGCAACCGCCTTTACACCCACAGCGGTTAATACGCTTTCTATTACAATTACCGACGAAAACTGGCAAGACATTCTAGATAACCCACTTGATGAGGAATACCACGAAACCGCTATTACCTTTAATGGGGTAACACTCGATAGCGTGGCTATTCGCACTAAAGGTGGCTCAAGTTTAAGAAGTGTTGCCAACTCTAGCAGCGACCGTTACAGCTTTAAGGTTGATATTAACGAATATGTGTCGGGGCAAAAGTTTTTTGGGCTAAAAAAATTCACACTACAAAACTCGTTTAACGACCCGTCGTACATGCGTGAAGTAATCGCCTACGATCTAATGGATGAAATGGGTGTACCAACGCCTGAGCATGCTTACGTTAACTTTTATGTAAACGGCGAGCTATTTGGTTTGTACTTAATGGTAGAAGCAATAGATAGCGAATTTGTTGAAAAACACTTTGCCAACAGTAACGGCGATTTATACAAGCCAGATGGCACGGGAAGCGATTTACTATGGCTAGGTGACGACATACAAAGCTACACCGATATAAACCTGCAAACCAACGAAGACACCACCGATAACGGCGCCTTTATTAATTTTGTTGAATCGCTCGATAAAGGCGAAACCAGCGCCATAGATATAGACATGCTGCTGCGTTATATGTCGGTTAGTACTTCACTGTCTAATTTAGATAGCTACCACGGGCCGCTTGCACATAACTATTATATTTACGATGACGATGGCGTATTTAGCATTTTGCCATGGGATTTTAACGAGTCATTTGGCACCTTTGCCATGGATTGTAATGGCGTAGATGTAAGAGAGCTCTACATTGATGAGCCAGTAAGCGGGGCATTAAGCGAGCGCCCGTTAATTGCTAATGTATTTGCCGAGCAAAGCAACCTCGATACGTACCACAGTTACTTAACACAGCTTATTAATGGCTCACTTTCAAGCGATACATTTAACGCACGCGTAAATGAAATAGCCGACCTAATTCGTGAGCACGTACAAAACGACCCAACCAGCTTTTATGGCTCAGCCTACTTTGAGCAAAACCTAACCTCTACAACGGGGCAGTTTTACGGCTTAACGTCGTTTATGCAGTACCGCGTAGCAAATATGGTCGCGCAGCTCGATGGCACATTACCTTCAGCTGGCGATGGCAGCGGATTTTGCGCTAGATAAACAACCCATCCTTCATGCGGTGTCAGCACGCTGGCACTGCACTGTATTACTTTGCAATTTAATAATCTGAGAAAATTATGACAATTCAAGCACGTTTTAAGGATGAACTTTTTGAAAAGGATACTTCAATTGCACCAGTAGCAATTACTGCAATAAACACTAAAAATAAGCAGGCTCAACCTGAAAAGCCAAATGCACATGCCTCATTAACAAGCTTAATTAACGAGTTGCTTATTCCGTTTGAAGGTTACGGATTAAACGATCTTAATAACGCTAATTTAATGAACCGTGTAGACAGTAAGTTTATGCTGCCACTGTCTTTTTTACCTGAGCTACTTACTCATATACAAGGCCAGTACCGTGTACTTGATATACAAGGCAAGCGTTTATTTTCTTACTATAATCAGTACTTTGATACGCCCGAACTTGATTTATATAAAGCCCATCATAACGGTAAGCTCAACCGCTATAAAGTGCGCCAAAGGCGCTACGTTGATACCGCCACCGAATACCTAGAAGTAAAACTAAAAAACAACCAAAGCCGTACGGTTAAAACACGCATCAAGCTCGAAAAAAACAACGAGCAAGCCCATTGTACTGCGTTTATGAAAGAGCAAATGAAAAACAGCTTTGCAGATTTAAACGTAACCCAGCAAAGCGGCTATAACCGTATAGCGCTAGCCAACGAAGAAAAAGCCGAGCGCTTAACGCTTGATTTTAACCTGTGGTACAACACCCCAAAAGGGGATAACAAAATAACCTTACCAGGCTTTTTTATTGCCGAACTTAAGCAACGTAAAAAAACAAAACACTCGCCATTTTATAAACTTATGAGCAAACACCACATATTCCCAGCCTCGTTTAGTAAATACTGCATTGGCTGTGCTTTGCTCTACCCCGAGCGCTTAAAAGTAAACCGCTTTAAACCTGTTTTAGCCCGCTTAAAACACCTTAACCGCACTAACCCACTATTACCTTTAGAGAATAATTAAAATGACAAAATTAGATCTTATTTTTCTTTCCCGCTTTTTAGTAAACATCCTATCGCTGGCTGTACTTTGCTATGGCTGTTACTTTCGCGTAAGTAAAAATGCAGTGGTGGCAGGCTCGTTTATTTTATTTGGCGTAGGCGTTTTTATTATTACCTTTTTGCTGCACGGCGTTGATATGTCGATGGAATTTGCATTTGGCCTATTTGCCGTATTTACCATGCTAAGGTATCGCACTGAGTCTATTTCGATTAAAGAAATGACCTACTTATTCCTTGTTACTGCCATTGCTTTACTGACCTCTGTAGGGCAAATGAGTTTAATTGAGCTAAGTATTCTTAATGGTATTATTTGCTTAATTGCCTTTTTGATTGACTCAAGCGTATTTGTAAAACGCTACGAAGTACAAAGCGTTTGCTACGAGCGCATAGAAAACATAACCCCGCAAAACCAAGCCACACTCATCCATGATTTAAAACAGCGCACAGGCCTAAACGTCGTTGCTGTAGATATAGAACACATCGACTTTTTAAGAGACGTAGCGCAACTAAAAGTAAGTTACTTAGCCGAAAAACAAACAAAGGCAGCCCAACATGACCTCTAAACAAACGATGACTTATGCGGCACTTTCAGCACTTTGCCTTGTTAGTAACGCAACCTTTGCCAAAATTAACGACGATATAGACCTAAGCGGCTATATTATGCTCGACTACAACAAGTTTGATAGCTCATTGTTAGAGGGAAAATACGACAGCAGCGATTCAGAAAGTACCTCTGAAATACGCCGCGCTCGCCTAAGTTTTAAATCAGACATAAGCAAAGACTGGAAAAGTAAATTTCAGCTTGGCTTTGCCGATGGCGAAACCGAAATAAAAGACGCCTACCTAGAATACTCTGGCTGGAAATATGCCGATGTAACCATAGGCCAACAAAAAGAAGGTTTTGGCCTAGAAAAACTAACCAGCTCTCGTAATTTATTAATGCTTGAGCGCAGCATGATAAGCGAAGCGTTTTCACCAGGGCGTAGCTTAGGTATTAGCCTTTCCGGTGACATAGCCTCAGTAAATTGGCAGCTAGGTTATTACAAGCCCGATGAAGACGAAGCAACGTCTGCTATTACAGGGCGCGTAGCTTGGGTGCCATGGCAGCAAAACACCAACCTTTTACACCTAGGCGTCGCATTTAGTGAGAGGCAGTACGACGGTAACGAATTTAGAGTAAATGAACCTCTTGAAGTTTATACCGCCGACTCATTAATAGAAGGCGATAAAATTAATGCCGATAGCCTCTCACAACAAGGCGTAGAGCTACTATGGCTTAAAAACAGATTTACCATGATGGCCGAGTGGCAACAAGCACAAGTAACTAGTATTGAAAAGTCAACTATCGATTACGAAGGCGGCTATTTGCAATTTGGTTATCAGCTATCGGGCGGATACCGTAAGTATAAAAACGCAAAACTAGGCGCAAGCTCAGAGCCAGGCTGGGAGCTCACTGGTCGCTATAGCCTACTTAAACTCAAGCAAGAAAACCAAGACGCTAAAACCTACGCCCTTGGCGTTAACTACACCTTAAACAAGAATATAAAGTTTATGGCCGACTACATTAAAGCCGATTACTACGAGGCAGGCGGTACTATCACATCGGGCAATGCAATCTCATTAAGGCTGCAGTATTCGTTTTAATACGCTTTGTATGTTAAGCCGGTTAATCTAAAACTACAAAGCCCTGTGTTAAACGTAACGTTTAGCACAGGGTTTTTAATTTGAGATGTTATAAACAATATAATAAATAAACTGCAAAAAGGTTACTAATCAAGCTGGAATTCATCGCACTAACTTAAAAACTTGAGCTCCTTTCCAAACCGAGCTCTCTCGGAGCGGACAACTGTGGGGCTAATGGATGAAGTAAAGCTTGCCCCCTGTGGCTTCAAAGTGATGAGGGGGTGTCCTCTAAAACGGCTGAGGAGTACTTATCGTTTCATGTTCTTGTTATGTTTATTGTTTTCAAAGTAACAACATATGTATTAATGAAACAACCCAAAATAATATGCTGGTAAAGAGAGGGCTATAAATAAAATACCTAACCCCGCACCATTACCTTGTAGTGGCATAGTTAATTTGGCCACCCATTAAGAAAGAAATGTTATGCTAATAAGCATACAAATTTGGGTGAAAAAATGACGAAATTAAAACGCGCAACGTATTCTGCGGCAATCAAGTTAGAAACAGCTCAGCTTGTAGTTGACCAAAGTTATACTCAAGAAGAAGCAGCCAAAGCGATGGGGGTGGGTAAATCAACCGTCAGTAAGTGGGTTACTCAATTAAAGCAAGAGCGGAATGGCCAGACAC
>NZ_NTLW01000184.1:0-11108 GCF_002632075.1 Pseudoalteromonas sp. ESRF-bin5
GTAATTGCGGTACAGCCATGTACACCAAAACTTTGCATCGCCTTTATATCGGCTTGAATACCTGCGCCACCGCCAGAATCAGATCCGGCAATTGTCCACACTACGTTATTCATATATTTTATTTCCTTACTGCTGATGCCAAAACGGCATGCCCATTGTAGGAGTTGAGGGTGCTGCGAGGTCTTTTTCGGGCATTGCTTTAGCGTTATAAGCAAAGCGCCCTGCCTCAACCGCCGCCTTAAATGCAAGGCTCATAGTTTTTGGGCAACCCGCCCCAGCAATGGCTGAATTTAATAATACAGCATCATACCCTAATTCAAGCGCTTGGCAGGCATGCGACGGTAGACCTAACCCTGCATCCACGATAAGTGTTGTATTTGGTAAGCGCTCACGAATCGTTTTTAAATTGTAACTATTTAACAAGCCTTTTCCTGTGCCTATTGGTGCCCCCCATGGCATAAGCACTTCGCATCCTAGGTCATTTAAACGCTGACAAAGCACTAAATCATCGGTGCAATAAGGCAGTACTTTAAACCCATCGTTAATTAGTATTTCTGTGGCTTCAAGCAAAGCAAATGGATCAGGTTGCAAGTTATAGTCATCACCTATCAGCTCAAGCTTAATCCAATCGGTAGCAAATACTTCACGACACATTTGAGCAAGGGTTACCGCTTCTTTTACACTGTGGCATCCGGCCGTATTGGGCAATATTTTTAAACCCGTATTTTTTATCAATTGCCAAAAGTCATCACCTGCTTCTGCACTTTGCTGGCGCCTTAGTGATACCGTGACAACCCCCGCACCGGACGCTTTAATTGATTGCGTCATAATATCTGGCGATGGATACAAAGCGGTGCCAATTAATAATCGGCTATTAATTGCTTCACCATAAATATTTAGCGTGTCTTTTACTTGCATGCGCTACCCACCTTGAATGGGCGATAACAATTCAATGCTATCCCCTTCATTTATAACAAAACCGTTATGCTGACTTTTTGGTATAAATACGCCATTAACAGCCACCGCATAAGGGGCACTTGCTCCATACTCTTTTAATATCTCAAGTAACGCATGAGAGGTTAAATCTAAAAGCTCACCGTTTAACGTAATCTTCATTTAATACTCACCTATGTACGATAGCGCTTGTGCAACAAGAACAGGAGCTAACATATAGCCATGACGATATAAGCCATTAATGCTAATAACATTTCCTGATTTTTTTACTTGCGGTCTGTTGTCACTAAACGCAGGGCGAAGCCCTGTTTGTATCCCTAATAAACGGGCCTCTGCAAACCCACTATGCACCGTGTAAGCTGCCGACAATAGTTCTAGTGTTGAACGTACAGTGGCTGGGCCGCTGTCTTGCGATTCAATTTCAGTTGCACCAATGACATATTCATTATTAGGTTTTGGTGCAATATAAATAGGATACCGCGGATGCATTAATCGCACTGGGCGCGTTAAATTAACTTCTGGTGCATAAAGTCGCGCAACCTCACCTCTTACACCACGAAGCAGTTGCTCCTTTTTTGCGCCCAGCCCTCTGCAATCAATAATAAAATCAAACGGGCGATTATTAATTTCACCATTTTTAATAGTTACCCGCTGATTAAACACAAACTTTACTTTTCGCCTATTAAGCATGCTGTAGCTTGCTTTATAAAAGGCTTGGTTATCTATTTGCCCTTCACAGGGTAAAAACACACCTTGGCTAAAACGATTCGCAAGTTCTGGCTCTAACTGCGCTATTTTCTGAGTATTTAAAGCCTCAGCATTGTGCCCAGCTATGGGTTTTATTCGCTGGGTAAAGCTTTGTAGGTCGCCTTTATCTTGCTGATGTGCAACCACTAATGTGCCTTGCTGCTGAAAAAACACATCGTGTTCAAGCTCTTCAATTATTTGTGGCCAGCGATTAATCGAATCCAACCCCATTTGCGCTAAATCGGCTTCACACAATACCGACTCAGCCAATGGCGCAAGCATAGCTGCTGCAACTTTGCCTGCGCTATTGAGAGCATGTTCATCATCGGCCTCAAACACACTCACATTGTGCTGCTTACTTAGTTCAAGTGCAGCAAGCCTTCCTGCTAAACCAAATCCAACAATGGCAATATGGTACTGCATAAAAAATCCTTCATTGGCTGGCCGCGAGTCAAAAACTACATGCAATCTTGTGCTAAGGTAGCCACCTCATTGCACGTAGTTAGATATCCGCAGCCTAAGGTCGAATTATATCGCTTTGTGATAAATTTCAGAGCCCGTTTGCTTAAACTCCTCTGATTTAGCTTTCATTTGCGCTTCTACATCAATCATTTTAATTTCAATAGCCTCACCCGCGTTATTGGGATCAATACCACGCTCCTCTAAATCGTTAGCGTAATCGCGTACTTCTTGGCTGATTTTCATAGAGCAAAATTTAGGGCCACACATAGAGCAAAAATGAGCTACTTTGCCCGACTCTTGTGGCAGTGTTTCGTCGTGGTATTCGCGTGCACGTTCAGGGTCTAAACCAATATTAAATTGGTCATGCCATCTAAACTCAAAACGCGCTTTTGACAAGGCATTATCGCGCTCTTGCGCGCCTGGGTGTCCTTTAGCTAAATCGGCGGCATGCGCTGCAATTTTGTAGGTAATTAAACCTTCTTTGACGTCTTCTTTATTTGGTAAGCCTAAATGCTCTTTTGGCGTTACATAACACAACATAGCACAGCCATACCACGCTATTTGCGCAGCTCCAATGCCCGATGTAATGTGGTCGTACCCTGGTGCAATATCGGTTGTTAGTGGGCCTAGAGTATAAAATGGCGCTTCGCCACAATGTTCTAGTTGCTCATCCATGTTGGCTTTGATCATGTGCATTGGCACATGCCCTGGCCCTTCAATAAATACTTGTACGTCATGCTTCCATGCTATTTGTGTTAGCTCGCCTAATGTACGTAACTCACTAAATTGTGCTTCATCGTTTGCATCAGCAATAGAGCCTGGGCGAAGGCCATCGCCTAATGAAAAACACACATCGTATTGTTTTAAAATTTCACAAATATCTTCAAAGTGCGTGTATAAAAAGTTCTCTTTATGGTGCGCTAAACACCATTTGGCCATAATAGAGCCACCGCGCGATACAATACCTGTAACACGTTTTGCCGTCATAGGTACGTAGCGCAAAAGCACACCGGCATGAATAGTAAAGTAGTCAACGCCCTGCTCTGCTTGTTCAATTAAGGTATCGCGGAATATTTCCCACGTTAAGTCTTCAGCTACACCGTTTACTTTTTCAAGGGCCTGATAAATGGGCACAGTACCAATGGGTACAGGCGAGTTACGTACTACCCACTCACGTGTTTCGTGAATATAGCGCCCTGTTGATAAATCCATTACGGTATCGGCGCCCCAACGAGTCGACCACACCATTTTTTCTACTTCTTCTTCAATAGATGAAGTGACCGATGAATTACCTATATTAGCGTTCACTTTAACCAAAAAGTTACGGCCCACGATCATTGGTTCGGTTTCTGGATGGTTGATATTGTTAGGTAAAATTGCGCGGCCGCGTGCTATTTCGTCACGTACAAATTCAGGGGTTATAAAATCGGGAATACTCGCGCCAAACGACTCACCCTTATGTTGCGCAGCTAATAACTCTTCTCGAATCTTTGCACGCCCCATATTTTCTCGCACTGCAACGTATTCCATCTCTGGCGTTACAATACCTTGGCGGGCGTAATGCATTTGTGTGACATTTTTGCCCGCTTTACCACGGCGAATTTTTGGTAGGTGATCAAATCGAATATGATCAAGTCCATCATCAGCCATACGCTGCTGTGCAAACTGCGAGGTGACCGAATCGAGTACTTCTGTATCGTTGCGCCCTGCAATCCATTGCTCACGAAATTTTGGTAACCCTTTGCGTACATCTAATTCAAAATTTGGGTCAGTGTAAGGGCCCGATGTATCGTAAACACGAAGGGGCTCATTAGATTCATACACCGGATTTTCGTCGGTGCCACCAATAAACGTATCACTGAGTGTTATTTCGCGCATACCTACACGCACGCCTGGCTGGCTACCTTCAACGTACACTTTTTGAGAATTTGGAAATGGCTGCCCTGTTAAATTATAAATATATTCAGATGCAGCTGCGCGCGTTTCGCGACGCGATGATTTATTTGTAGTGTTTGACATGACTTACCTCATAACTAAAGGGTTGTCTTGTCAGATATTCCAAAAGGAATAGAGAAAGATCGTAAAGTAGCTTCATGCCACTTTGCAGCCTAAAATGGGTATCGCTTTATTGCACGCATAAAAAAAGACGCACAAGCGTCCCGTTTTAGGCAGCTTGTTCCCTACGCAGGTATTAACCTGATCAGGTTCACGGATCCCGCTTTCGCGATCTCAGCCTAAGCAACATACTTAGGCACTCCGACAAGTATATAAATTGTTCGTTGATTTAATAAACAATCTTATTAAATCTGCGTTGAGTGTACGCCAGTTAAAAAAGACCCGCAAGGGGTCATTTTTTAAAACTCTAAAATTTATTTAGCAACAAATACAAACTTTTGCTCGCCTTGCATAACTAATTTTTGACCTTGCATGCTAAGCGTTGCACCTTGCTTTAACGTTTTTAAAAACTGCTGTTCAAACTTATCTGTTTTTTCGCCGCAAGATTTTCGGGTCATTCCAACTTTTTGCACACTAAGGCTACTTTCGTTAAGTTGACCCTCGCCAAAGAATCGGTTACATCCTGCAAATCCATTTACTTGAAGCGCTTCTATAAAGCTAACGGAGGCCGTGTATTGCTCCTCTAAGGCTAAATCATCAATTGTAGATAACTGCCATTGTGTGTATTTTAGCTGCTCACTGGTAACGGTCCCTGTTGATGCGCAACCAACACATAAACCGATTATAAGCATCGGTATTGCTGCTAATTTCATACTGCTACTAACTCATTGTCTAATTAATGTCATAATAACAATATTTATGCGATTTATCCGTTAAATTTGCATGTTTTAAATGTAATTTTTTGTTCATAAAACGTTATATATGGAATATGAGTTAGCCTAAATCATTATTGTTGAATAGGGTTTGCATTTCGGGTGGTAAAAAAGGACGCCCTTTTTCGTTAACGGCAGTACCTATTACTTTTGCTTTAAGCATCACTTGCTGGTCGTGTTTACGTACAATAGTTTGCTCAAACGCAAACTTTAAACGACTTAGACGAACGGGCTTTACAGACACATAAAACTCATCTTCTGGCACCAATGAGTGCTTGTAATCAACTTCACTACGAATCACAACTAAATTAACTTTTTGCTTAGCAAGTAATGCAAAGTCAACACCGTTCGAAAATAGGAATTCATGGCGGGCATGTTCTAAATAATTAAAATAAACACTGTTATTAACGATCCCTTGTAAATCGCATTCGTAATGACGTACTTTAAAATCAACTTTAAAAGTCATATTAGTAATCCTAGTTTTTTTACGTATAATCGCTGCGTTATAACACAGGTATAAAAATAATTACTAGGGTCAGTTTGTCTTTTAAGATTAATACTAAAAGGTCAACAGACCCCAGCATAAGCCCCTAAAATGGAGTTAAGTAACAAAATGAACTTACGTTTGTCTTTAATCACTACCGCACTTTTGCCGCTAATGAGCGCCCCTTTTTCAGCTAATGCTGATGATAGCGACATAGAAAAAATAGTGGTCACCGGTGACTTTCAACGAGAAACTATTCAAACTTTAAGTGCCAGTGCAAGTTTACTCAGTGAAGAAGAAATAAGCCTACGTGGTGCAAGTTACTTAGACGAAATATTAGGCAGTGCCGCTAACGTAAACTTCACTGCGGGTGCGTCTCGTGGGCGTTTTATACAAATTCGTGGCGTGGGTTTACGCTCACAATTTGTTGATCCTATTAACCCTTCGGTTGGTTTAGTTATTGATGGCATTAACTACTCTGGCCTTGGTGGCAGTTCATTATTATTTGATATTGACCAAGTAGAAATTTACCGTGGACCTCAAGGAACACGCTTTGGTGCAGACGGCATGGCCGGTATGATCCAAATGCAATCAGCTAAAGCAACTAGCGATCCGAGTTTAAAACTGCACTTAGGTGCTGGCACATACAACAGCCATGAAGCAGGCCTTGCAGCAAGCACTGGTTTGACCGACGATACAACGGCTCGTGTTAGTTACTTTCGCAGAAAATCTGACGGCTACGTAGACAACTTATACCTGAACGAGTCAACACAAAATCAAGACGAGCAAGTTGCACGCTTTAAGTTAAACTCTCAGCTTACTGAAAACCTAAACACTGAGTTAAATTTTCATTATATTGATATAAACAATGGTTACGATGCCTTTACGCTCGACAACAGCCGCGACAGCGTTGCGGATGAACCAGGTCAAGATAACCAAAAAAGTTACGCGGTAGGTATTGCTAACACTTACACGGGTTTCGATAAATTTGATGTAAGCCTTAATGTTTCAGCAATCGATAGCGAGTTACTTTACAGCTACGATGAAGACTGGGTATGTAATGATATTAACGAGCCGCAACTTTGTGCTGCAGGCTTACACCCTTGGGGTTACAGCTCTACTGATATTTATAATCGCGATCGCGAAGATCAATCAGCTAACTTACAGTTTAACGATAAAACCGGTAACTGGGTTGCGGGTCTTTATTATCAAAACCGCGATGTTGATTTAGAGCGCCAATACA
Source organism: Pseudoalteromonas sp. ESRF-bin5 (assembly GCF_002632075.1). Taxonomy (NCBI): domain Bacteria; kingdom Pseudomonadati; phylum Pseudomonadota; class Gammaproteobacteria; order Alteromonadales; family Pseudoalteromonadaceae; genus Pseudoalteromonas; species Pseudoalteromonas sp. ESRF-bin5. Next base: position 6,719 of record NZ_NTLW01000184.1, read on the forward strand.
CATGGCTTGCAAGCCCATTTGCCTCTACCTATGAAACCAGCAATATTGCATTGTATGGCCAAGTAGCAACCCCTATTGGCCCAAAAACCACCTTAATAACAGGCCTACGTGTTGAGCAATACCAAGGTGATTACACCGACAGTAACGGTTTTATACAAGAAACCGACGATGTTATGCTCGGTGGTAAAGTTGCGCTTGAGTATCAAGTAATAGATCGCACTATGATCTACGCAAGTATTACGCGTGGTTACAAAGCCGGTGGTATTAACTCTGAAGCGCTTGCAAAAGCAAAAGATGAAGGCCTAAACCTAGACGCTAACTTTTTTCAACAGCACACCAGCTTCGACCCTGAATACTTATGGAGCGGTGAGTTTGGCGTTAAAGGATCATCACTCGATGACGCTTTAACACTTCGCCTTGCGGCATTTTATATGCACCGCGACGACATACAGTTAAAAGCATGGCAAGTTGAAGGCCAGCAGTTTACAGGCTACGTTGATAACGCAAGCTCTGGTAGTAACTACGGCCTTGAAATTGAAGGTAACTACCGACTCACCGACAACCTATTATTAACCGGTAGCGCTGGTTACTTAGACACAGAAATAGATAACTTTGTAACGCAATCTGGTTTAAACCAAGATGGCCGTGAACAAGCCCAATCGCCTAAGTACCAATATGCATTTACCGCACGCTACAATTTTACCAATGCTTTTTATGCCATGGTGGGTATTGAAGGGAAAGACGATTACTACTTCTCAGATAGCCATAACTCAAAAGCGCCTAACAGCAACTTAGTTAACTTAAGCTTTGGTTACGACGCTGACATGTGGTCAGTTCGTGCATGGGCACGCAACGTGTTTGATGAAGCTGTGCCGACGCGTGGCTTTGAGTTCGGTAACGACCCACTTGATGGCTACGAAACGCATACCTACACACAATTAGGTGAGCCAAGAGTAGCAGGTATAACATTTACGTTAGAGCTGTAAGTTGTCAGTTGTCAGTTGTAGGTTAAAGATTAGAAAACACCGCGTTTAATTAAAGCGCGGTGTTTTTATTTATAGACGTCGAGCTTGCTCACGTGAGAAGCAACGCCTCTAATTACTTTAATTTAAGTACAATCGGTATAATCAAACACCCTTTCAAAGCCTCGCTTTAACGCGCCAGCAAGCTGTGTGCCTACAGGGCAAGTATCAGGCTCTATCTACATCAAAGGCAATTACATCTTTAATTGTGTCTTTGTTAGTTGCTAACATTATCAGCCTATCAATCCCCAATGCTACGCCTGAACATTGCGGTAAACCATGCTCCAATGCAGCAATTAAGCGCGAATCCATCGGAACTTGTTTTAAACCGTGCGCTTCACGATACTGGTTATCTTCATCAAAGCGTTTAGCTTGTTCTGTTGCGTTGGTTAGCTCGTTAAAGCCATTCGCAAGCTCCATATTTTTATAATAGAGTTCAAAACGACCAGCGACTCGCTCATCGTGTTCACAAATTTGCGCTAATGCCGCTTGTGAGGCAGGAAAATGATAGACAAAACAGGGTTTAGTTTGCCCAATGCTCGGCTCTACTTTCATACAAAATAACAGCTGTAGCAAGGTATCTTTATGAGTTTCGTTTTTAGCTATGTCAGCAAAGCCGTGCTCACAAGCATGCGCCTTTAGTTGATCTAAAGATGCTGTCAGTGGATCCAGGCCTAATACTTGTTTAAATGCATCCTGATAAGTAATACGCGTTGCTGGCTCCACATTAAGTACACACTGCATTAGCTCATCCATTTCATCCATCAATGCAAATTCGTCAAACCCAGGACGATACCACTCAAGCATCGTGAACTCAGGGTTATGATGGCTGCCCGCCTCTTCATTTCTAAATGCTTTGCAAAGCTGAAAAATAGAACCTGAACCGGCCGCTAACAAGCGTTTCATTGCAAACTCGGGGGATGTTTGTAAATAAAGAGGCAAACCACCAGCATGCCCGGGGCCCATAAATGAAGTATTAAAACTTGCCAAGTGAACATCAGTGACACTAGCAGCACTTAAGCTCGGTGTTTCTACTTCCATTACATCTCGTACGTAAAAAAACTCACGGATTGTGCGTAAAATTTCTGCGCGTTGTTTTAATGTTTTTATATTTGCGCTGGGCGCCCAAAGTGTTGCTGACATATTTTCTCCAAAAAAAATCCCAGCATAGGCTGGGATTTATACCAATTCGCTTAGGCTGTGTTGCTCTTTGCGGATTGGTATTATTAAGCTACGTTAAATATTACTTAACACGGCCTACGTACTCACCACTGCGGGTGTCTACTTTAATTACTTCGCCAATTTGAACGAATAATGGAACACGAACTACTGCACCCGTGCTAAGTGTTGCTGGTTTACCACCCGTGCCCGCTGTATCACCTTTTAGGCCAGGATCTGTTTCAGTGATCTCAAGCTCTACAAAGTTTGGTGGAGTAACTGCAATTGGGCTGCCATTCCATAGTGTGATAGTACATACATCGTTTTCAACTAACCATTTGCCAGCATCGCCTAAAGCTTTCTCGTCAGCAGCAATTTGCTCAAATGTTTCGTTATTCATGAAATGCCAAAATTCACCGTCTGTATAAAGATACGCTAAGTCCGTATCCATAACATCAGCACCTTCAACCGATTCACCTGATTTAAAGGTTTTTTCAAGTACCTTGCCAGAAATAAGCTTGCGGATACGAACACGGTTAAACGCTTGGCCTTTACCAGGTTTTACCATTTCATTTTCTAAGATACTGCAAGGCTCGCCGTCCATCATAATTTTTAGGCCGCCCTTGAACTCGTTGGTGCTATAATTCGCCATCGTTTCCTCTATTTTAATTTTTTCGAGTAATCTACGTGCCAATGATACAAAGAAATGAAGCAAATTTGCATAAAAACTGGCAAAAAGAATTAGCAAATGTAGTTACCTGTCCAAAAGCCTTGCTTGAAATGGTTGGTTTATCGAGCCAAGTCCATGAAAACGACCTAAAAGCTCGCAGTTTATTTCCGGTACGGGTGCCAGTGCCTTTTATAAAAAAAATGCGTAAAGGTGATGCAAACGATCCTCTATTGCTGCAAGTTATGCCTCGTCATCAAGAGTTTTTAAAAAAATCGGGGTTTAATAAAGATCCCTTGCTTGAGCAAGACAACGATCAACCCGGGATTTTACATAAGTATAAATCGCGTGTTTTAGTTATGTTTAAAACCGGTTGCGCGGTAAATTGTCGGTATTGTTTTAGACGTCATTTTCCATATCAAGAAAACCAACTTAATAAAAAAAGCCTGCTAGATGCCCTTTGCTATATAAAATCAGATACCAATATAAACGAAGTGATCTTAAGTGGTGGCGACCCGCTTATGGCCAAAGACGATGCCATTAGCTGGTTTTTAGATGAGCTTGAAAAATTACCGCAAATAAAACGTATGCGAATACACAGCCGTTTGCCTGTGGTAATACCTGCGAGAATTACCGACGAGCTATGTGCCCGCTTACAAAAATCACCATTAAAAGTTGTATTTATAAACCATATAAATCACGCCAACGAAATAGATGATGAGTTTAAAGCCGCAATGCAAAAGCTTAAACATGCAGGCGTTATGCTATTAAACCAAGCGGTTATTTTAAAAGACGTGAACGATACGGTTGACGCACAAATGAATTTAAGTGAAGCATTATTTGATGCCGACGTGCTGCCGTATTATTTGTATTTGCTAGATAAAGTTGAAGGCGCGAGTCACTTTGATATTAACGAAGAGCAAGCAATAAAAATAATGGCAGAGCTTTTAAAAGCTCTGCCCGGATTTTTAGTGCCTAAATTAGTAAGAGAAATAGGCGGTCAAAAAAGTAAAACCCCTATCGATCTCAAACTTATTTAGGGCGACATTTAAACGTATACGTTTATGTTATTACCAAGTGTTGCAGTCACCGATTTAGCCGGTGTTTGCGCACTTGATGATTGCGCAGCACCTTCAATTAGTGCAAGCGCAGCTGCGCCGTCTGCCTGTTGCTGTTTTTTAGCCAAAGAAGCGCTGTAAACTTCACCACTTTCGCTAGCCCCTGACATAACGGGTAAACTTGAACCTGATATATTCATATTACTAACCTGACTTTTAAATGTAATCCACGTATTATATCGGCCATGCAGTACAAAGCTTTAGGAAAACCATGGATTCTATAATTGAACAACTCAACGCTAACTTAAAAATTGTTTATCGTCAGGCACTTGATGCCGACAAAAAACTAGACGAATTACAACAACAAGGCCATGGTAAATTTAAAGCCTTATTTGGAAAAGACGCTGGTTTTGACTTTGAAGCAAAGCGTTTCAAACCCTATGTACTAGACGTTGCAGCCGACGTAGAAAGTTTATCAACCGATG
>NZ_NTLW01000315.1:0-32938 GCF_002632075.1 Pseudoalteromonas sp. ESRF-bin5
AACGTTTTTTCAAGCACTAACCTGTTAAGTGGATCGTCGTCAACTACAAGCACTTTAGCTTTTTTTGACATCCACCGCCTCCAAACCTCTAATAAATACAATAACCTGCTTCAACTGCATAATAAGCTCTTTTATGATTTGATCTTCAGGGTCATTGGTTGCTTTAAGACTTTTTTCGCACTGAAGCGCACAAGACGATAACCGCTTAAAACCCAAGTTACCCGATACTCCTTTGATACTATGCACTAAACGTACCAATTCACCTTTAACGGTACATTCGTCAATTTGTTGTAATTGGGTCTCACATAGGCTAGAAAATTTATCAATCATAGTATTAAGTAACGCCTCATCAGCACTAAATTGAGCTAAGGCAAATGCCCTATCAAAAAATACCGTTTTAGTGATCTGCATATCTGCAATAGCATCAAGTAGTACTTTTGCTACAACGGGCTTTGTTAAATGTTTATTCATACCGCATTTTAACGAACGCTCTATATCCGCAGGTTCACAATGCGCTGTCAATGCAAATATAGGCAATTGCTTATCGTCAAACTGTTGACGAATCAACGTAGTAGCTTGACAACCATCTATATGCGGCATTTGCACATCCATTAAAATCAGATCTGGTTTTAAAACTTGTAGCAGCTCCATACCATCAGATGCATTGGTTGAGGTTACAACATTTACATTAGCTTTTTCTAAAACACTACTTATAATTTCTAAGTTTAGTTTATTATCATCAATTGCCAAGATCAGTAAACCTGACACCTCTCTACTCGGTTGCTGTGCCTGTATATTAGCGTCACTTGCAATTTGCTTTAATGCAAAACCACTACTTAAATCAAATAATCGCTGTCCAAGTGCAGATGCTTTAACATGCTGCGCTAATAAGCCTTTGCTCATAGATGAACTAAAGGTTAGCTGATGATTAACGATAATGACCGATACAGCGTGTGAAGTAAGCGAGTCATATATTGCTTTTACACTTAATAGCTCAGGTAAATCAGCTTCATCAACAATAAGCTGATTACATCCCGAAAGTTTGATTGGGTAATTCAATGCTTCATCTAAGTCAATACTGGTTAACTCTGAATAGGCTGCTACAGCGCGTTTTAAAGCTCGGCTTCGCTGGGATATAATAGCCAGAGCATCAACAGGCAACAGCTGATTTTTTGTATCGTCTACCTGTAAACTAATACTGAAATAAAACTCACAACCAAGGCCTTTCTCACTGTTTACGGCTATCTCGCCGCCCATGAGCGATACAGCATGTTTTACAATAGCCAACCCTAACCCTACACCTTGATGGGCGCGTGTTGATGATTCATCGCCTTGTGTAAAGGCATCGAATAAACGTAATTGGTCAGCCTCATTAATCCCGCTGCCAGTATCTTTTACACTAAAACAGATCGCTTGCTCGGTACTATCTCCCTCAATTAGCTCCATTTTTAAGGTAATACTGCCATTGTGAGTAAACTTAACAGCATTAGTTAATAAATTACCCAACACCTGCTGTAGTCTTATGCTATCGCAAATCAAACTAGGTGCAATTAAAGGGTCAACATCAATAATAAATTCAACCCCTTTTTGCTCACACAAGGGCCCTGTTAAGCTATCGCAAATATCAACAAGTTCCACAACCGTAAATGGGGCTAGTTTTAACTCAGCCTGTGCGCTTTCAACTCTGGCAAAATCGAGCATGCGGTTGAGCATTAAGAGTAAACTTTGCGCAGCTTGCTTAGCTTGATCTGTTTGCTGAATTTGTCTTTGCGTAAGCCCTTGCTCTATAAGCATGTCAAGCAAACCTAACACCGCATTCAAAGGGGTACGTATTTCATGACTTAAGTTAGCAATAAAGCGACTTTTAGCAAGGGTTGCGCGCTCAGCATTGTGCTTAGCTTTAGTTAATGCACTCACATCTTGTAAGTGGATAACATAATACGAAGGATCTCGCTTTTCATCCCACACGAGCGATACACTGAGTTGAAGCCAGCTAGTCAAATTTCCTCGTGCTAATGTTAAATGATAAACCTCTTTCTTATCATCAAGCAGCTGAGCTAGTCTTGTTTTAATTTCTTGCCACTGACTATCATCAAATAGCAGTTTAAGTTGCTCACCTACCAACACATCTTGCTCAGTAAATAGTTTTCTTGCTGCTTTGTTTACCTGCAATATAGTCTGATCAAGCGAAAGAAGCACAACACCGTTTGCAGCAAATTCAATAGCACTTCTAAATTTAGACTCAGACGCTTTTAGTGCATGTAAAGTTTGCTGCTGTTCTGTTATATCTCTACCGATCCCCATTGTGCCTAACAAGTGCTGATGCTCATTGTAAAAAGGCGCAATCGTCAGTTGGTAAGACTTATCATCTGTATCAACGCGTTGCTGAACATTACTGCGATTTTGTAAAACCTGTTTTTCAAGAATACTTATTTGTTCGTATTCGTCAGTTATATCTTGTATACGCCTACCCACTAGCGCGCTTTGATCGCACCCAATGTACGCTTCAAATGCCTTGTTACACCCTAAAAAAGACCCATCAATATTCTTAAAATATATAAAATCTGGAACACTGTTTAACATTGTGTTTAGTAAAGCTAAATGTCGCTCTTTAGCTTGATAACTGCGTGTTAGTTTTTCTGATTGCAATTGCAGCTTTTCGTCAAGCTCTCGGTTTACATCTTGCAGCGAATCGACTAGTTGTCTGTTTTTAGCAAATACTAGTTTTATTTTAGTGAACCATGGCTGCCAATTAATAGGGATTTGATAATTAGACTCTTTGCTGTTGTCGCTATTGCTTTGCTCTAAGTAATGCATAAGATGTGTCATAGGTTTTAAAAATATGCGCTGACTTAACCAAAAGAACACACAAAACATTAAACTTAAAAACAGCGTTAAAAATATAAATTCGAGTAAAATTTCATACCGAATAACATTTACAAAATCGGATTTAGGCTCATAAAATGCAGCATGTATTGGGAGGTTGCTTTTTGGCTGCATAAAAAAGTTTGTGCCACTGGTTAACACCGTTAATTTTTGTTGTGATGCCGCCATTTCAGGCCAGTATTCTTTAAGTGTGATCCCCTCAGCTATCGCATTTTTTGTGCTTGCAACAACCTGATCAAACCGATTAACAAATATATATTCTCCCTGATTTGGTGTAACTTTTTTTAGCCAAGCAGAAATAACCTCCACATCGTAAATAACGATAATATAATCACGCGAGCCAAGTTCTCGCTGGCGTCCGATTGAGTAGTAAGCCTTCCCGTCTATATTTACAATCGGGCTTGAAGATAAAAGACTGCCTGAAAAGTCTGGTTTAAATCGCCCTTCAAGAATCTCTGTTAGTAATAAACTCTTGCTCTTATTACGCCTAGCTACAAATGCAGCGCCATTTTCATCAACATACGCAACGGCGCTAAGCGACTGCATAAGTGCCAGAGTTGTATTAAACGAAGGACCTAATTTAACTAACTGTTGCCACTTTGAAAGTTCATTTGGTGAAAGATTAAAATCCCCTTTACCTACAATCTCGGTGCCTTGTTGAGTAAAATGGCGATAGTAATAACCTTCGTACTGATTAATACCTTCAAATAAATTACGATTAGCAAGACTCAGTGCAGGCTGCTCGTATAAGTTAAGCATATTAGCCATTAAATCACTGATTGATTGCATGCCATGATTTATTTGGGCGGATATATTAAGAAAATCAGCGTCACGTTTTTCTACTGTGCGCTCAAGCTTGATATTGTAAAGATGTAAACACAGTAAAAAAGCAACGATTAAAGGCACCAACAGGGCAACAATTAAAGAGCGATAATAATGTTTGAGAGGTAAAAAATTCAACGTGTAGTCTGCCATTTGGCCCGAAAATCAATCATTAGACTATCGAGCCAAATAGTTAAGCGCAAGTTATAAATTCTCTTCTGCAAATGAAGCCAACCGACTCCTTACAACACCATTAAGATTTATAGTTGCACTGCCTTCAAAGTTTTTAAAACGCTCTACTATGTAGGTTAAACCTGATGTAACTGGCGTTAAATAGTTACTGTCTATTTGCGCTAAATTACCGGTGCAAATGAGCTTGGTGCCTTCTCCGCAACGAGTAATAATTGTTTTAAGTTGAGACGCTGTTAAATTTTGGCTTTCATCTAAAATTACTACCGCATTTTGAATACTGCGCCCACGCATAAAATTAACCGACTTAAACTGCACATTGGCCTTTTCCATGATGTAATTTCGGCTCGATATTGGGTTCTCGTCACCTTTATGGAGTACTTCTAGCGTATCGGTAATAGCAGCGAGCCACGGCGCCATTTTTTCCTCTTCCGTACCGGGTAAAAAACCAATAGACTCTGCAATTTCAGGGGTATTTCGGGTCACAAGCACTTTATCGTAAATACCTTTTTCTATAACCAACTCAAGTGCACAGGCAAGCGCTAATAACGTTTCCCACATCCAGCGGGGCCCGTTAAAATCACCAGTTCAATGCTAGTATCAAGTAATGCATCAAGCGCCATACCCTGATAAATATTTTTGGGCTTAACGCCCCATGCATGATGATGCATTAACCGCTCAACACTAATATCTTTTATAGTAATGTGCTTATCATCAAACGACTTTACCCTAGCTGCAAAGTGATTACTCTCGTCAAGTAAATACTCATTACAAAATACATCGGGTATTAAATTTTTAGGCACATGATGAAACGTATCTCGCCCATGCTGCTCTGTATTGCATTGCCCTACATGTTCCCAAAAATCACCCTCTACTTTTTTATAACCGCTAGTGAGCAAATTAATATCATCAATAAGCTGATCTGTTCGGTAATCCTCTACATATTTAAGCCCTGCACCTTTAGCTTTTAAGCGCATGTTTATATCTTTGGTAACCAATATCACTTTTGAATCACTATGCTGCTTTTGTAAGTATACAGCACAGTTAATAATTCGATGGTCGTTTTCATTGCCTGGCAAACCCGAAATTGAATCTGCGAATAAATGGTCGTTAACAATAATGAGCGTACCGGCAGAGCTCGACTTTGCTTTTTTATTACTGGGTAAGGCTACACCTTGTAGCATTTGTTCAGGGGTTGCGTTTTTGAGTACCTCATCTAAACCACGAATTGCAACGCGGGCATCGCGGCTTACATCGTGTTTTCTATCTTTAATATGATCAAGCTCTTCAAGTACGGTCATCGGAATAACCACGTTATGTTCTTGAAAAGACAAATAAGCGAGGGGCTCGTGGAGGAGTACGTTGGTGTCTAGTACGTACATTTTATGGTGAAGGTTCGAAGCTTTTTCCATAGCACTATCCTTACGTTTTATGATTTTTATGTAATACCCTAATAAAAAAGTAAAACCAGAAATGTAAACCTGCAATACTTAATTACCAAGGCATAATGTAAGTTTAGTCTATTTGTCATAAAAGACCGTTTTATGACAACCATTAGTTATATTTACAGCTCACCGATGGTTAAGCAGAATATAAACCGCAAGCTGCTAAACGCACATCTCAGCCGTCTAACTGCGCCTTAGTAAGCAAGCTCTAGGGTTAGCATTGAGCATTATTAGTCATAAAATTAAAAAGCACCGTATTTGGCAATACGGTGCTTTTAAGTGACTCAGTGTTTACAAACACAGTGTGCGCATTAACCTGAGCGCTGAATATTTAAGTGTTTCACTTACAAGCCAAACAAATACTCAAAACGTACGCCGGCGGTACGAGGTGTGATCAGGTAATGACCATAATTACGCTGCAGGCTGGCATCATTAGAGTTCATTGCTGGATACTTAGCCAAACCAATATCACCTTTGTCGCGGCGTACTGAGCTATAAGCATATTTATCAAACATATTATCCATATATAAGGTTACCGACCATTCGTCTTTTGAAAACCTTGCCGAGATATTGCTTAACGCATAACCTGGTAACGCTTCGCCGTCAGCGCGCAAACCCACTTTAGAGTACACGTCACTTTGGTAGGTAAGACCATAGTTGATGTCTAGCAAGGTATCGTCAAATAGTTCCGTGGAATAGGTCGCGCCCAGTGAAAACTGTTGCTCAGGCGAACCCGGTAAGCGATCGCCATCTTTACCATCGTAATAATCTTGCTCGACACCGGCATCAAGCTCATTTTGATTTAATACCTTAAACAAAAATGGCGCATCTTTAGTTAATTCTGCGTTTGTATAAGCGTAAGTTGCATAGGCTGTTAGGCTATCAGACAGCATAGCGCGTGTTGAAATTTCAACCCCTTTCGCCTCGGCGGTTGCGGCGTTACTGGTAATTGATTGTTGGCCATAGAAAGTGGCACCGGCCACTTGCGCATTGTCCCACTCAACCGTAAATAAGGCGGCGTTGAAATGGAATTTATTATTAAACCAGGTGCTTTTAAAGCCTAATTCATAGTTAGTGGTGGTATCAGCCTGATAAAGCGTTTCATCGGGCAATGCACAAATGTTTTGAATGTCAGAGCTTGCTACATCTTCTGGACATGCCGCAACACTGTTAGCGCCACCCACTCTGAAGCCTTCACTGATCGTGGCGTATGCCATGACATCATCGCTAAATTGGTAGCTAGCATTAATTTTAAATAAGCTGCCGTCATCGGCTGCCGTTGGGGTGTTTTTAAAGTTGAGATTTACTTCATCGGCGGCATAATTATCAAATAACGTATAGTACAAAGGTAAATCAATGGCAGAAGACGAGTTTACTTCATAGTCATAAAAACGGGCGCCGGCCATGAGTGTTAATTTATCGGTAACGCTATAGGTGATTTCACCAAACAATGCTGATTCCGTAATTTCAGCGTTTACAATTGAAATATACTCTAATGAGTCTGGGCGGAGTTGGTTTGCGCCCCAGTTATCAACGGCATATTGATCAAAACCCGGTGTAAATTCACGGCTATCTTCCGTTTTTTCAAACTTATTATAGTAACCACCAACAATCCAGGTTAGTGGCGAGTCAGCGGTGGAAACTAAGCGAATTTCTTGAGTGATATTGGTTGCATCATCCACTTCACGGGTAAAAGCTGAAAAGCTCGGAAACTCTTCATAACCGTAATCTAAACGGATCAATAAGTCGGTTTGATCTCGTTGACCAACCGCATCAAACGCTGAATACCCCGTTGCGGAGGTTAACTCAGCAAAACCTAAGTCTAGCGTCATTTCTAAACTAATTAAGCTGTCTTCTTTTTCTCTAGGTTCATCGTAGCGATAGCCTGATTCATACTTACCGAGTACGCCAGATAAAGGGTTGCTAGCACTTAAACTATTGTCATGTACGATAGAACGACCACCCACGTCTTGTTTTTGATAAAAATAAGACAAGGTGGCATCAAAGCTGTCTGTTGGCTGCCAGCGTAGCATCGCTTTGGCAGTGATTGTTTGCTCGTCGTTCGCGTCTTTTAACTGTTTTAAGTCAGCATTAACCGCTTTTGTATTAGACCAATCGGGATCAGGTAACGACACGCCACTTTCACGCACCACATAATTGTAATCTACATAACCTGGTTCGTTTAAATAATTAACAGCAAAGCGCACCGCAAGTTCATCATCAATAATAGGAGCGTTGAACACAAACCCCGCTTCAGCGCCGGTATCGTCACTGGCTGATAACGCGAAAATATCGCCATAAACTGAGCCTGACGTCTCATCTAACACTGGCTGGTTTGGTAAGTAACGAATAGCGCCACCCAGAGTGCCCGCGCCATATAAAGTCCCTTGTGGACCAATTAGCACCTCAACGCGCTTAACATCGATTAGCTTCATATCCACTACCAGTGGAATTTCACCTATGTAGGTGGCAACGGTGCCGCCGTCAGATGCGGGACCTGCTGAGTTTGTGTTTAACCCTCGCACAATAATGGGTGAGCCTTCACGACCACCTTGATCAGCAATACTTAATCCCGGCACCCACCGTGCTACGTCAGAAAGCTGGCTAATGTTTTGATCTTTCATCACATCACCGTCTAGTGCGGTAATGTTAAGTGGCGCTTCTTGCACCGTTGATGCGCGGCGCGAAGCGGAAATTTGAATACGTTCGATCCCCGTTGCTGCAGCTTGCTGAGCGGCCTCTGCTGCATAACTATAGCTAGGTATAGTCAGTACAGCTGCTACCGCCATACAGGTAGCTGACATTCTAAATAACTGCGAATTATTTACCTTCATGTTATCTCTCCTGATTGATATTTCTGGCGCTATGCCATTTTTTTAGTGTTATATAGGTTGTTTCGATCGATTAACTTAACAGTACGCCGATGCTTAACATCGCCATGACCAGCAATACAATCATTGCTAATAGAGGTAAAATAAATTTAAGCCAATGGCTATATGAAACGCGTCCTATAGCGAGCCCCCCCATAACAATCGCTGATGTAGGAGTCACTAAGTTAGGTAAGCCAGATGCCGCTTGATAAGCGGTAACAACCAGCTCTCGGGGTACATTAGAAAAATCAGCTAGCGGTGCCATAACCGGCATTGATAACACAGCCAAACCAGAGGACGATGGAATTAACAACGATAAAAAAGACTCAACCCAGTAAATAGTGTTAATAAACACAATGGGGGAAAGATCACTTAAAAAACCTTCTGCATAATGTAAAAAGGTATGCGTAATATTACCTTCGTCCATCACCACAACTAAACCACGGGCTAAGGCAATAATAAATGCCACGCCTAATAGCTCACGGGCGCCTTCAACAAACGTTGCTGTTATTGTTTGCTCTGTCATGCGAGCCATCACCCCCACTACTAAAGTGGCAGCAATAAAAAGTGCGGAAATTTCAGCCATCCACCAATCAAGGTATGACACGCCAATAACCATCGCGATAAAGGTAAGAAGTAAAACGCTTAACACTAGCTTTTGCTGAAAGGATAAAGCCATATTGTTACTAGCGGCTGAGTTATGTAAAAAGTACTTTTTGTCGTCATCTTGCTGCGCGGCTACGATAGAGTGTGCAGGATTGCTTTTTACTTTTTGCGCATATTTCATTACGTAAACAACGCATAATAACCAAGCAAGCACTAATATAGCGATTCTTAACCCCAGCCCATCGGTAAAGCTTACCTCGGCCGCATTAGAGGCAATAATCGTAGCAAATGGATTGATAGTTGAACCCAACGCGCCAATACCAGCACCAATCATCACCACGGCAACACCGGTTATACTGTCGTAACCGGCAGCAATCATAACGGGGATCACTAAGGTGTAAAAAGGCAACGTTTCTTCGGCCATGCCAATTAACGTACCGCCTAAGGCAAACAACCCCATTAATGTTGGGATCAGCCAAATTTCACGCCCTTGCAGTTTTACCGTGATTTGATAAATGGCACTATCAATGCTTTTGGTGTGATTAACCACACCAAAAAAGCCACCAATAATTAACACAAACAAGGCCACATCGATGGCACGAGACTGATTACTCTCAGGGTCGTAAAAACCTTTTATCGGCGCTAATAAAACGTCTTTTAAACCTTGTGGGCTACTTTCAACTTGATGGTATGTGCCGGAAATCGGCACTAACTTACCTAGTAATGCATTGTTGGCCATCTCATATTGACCAGCAGGTACTACCCATGTCAGCGCCGCTATTAACACAGTGAGTAAAAACAATATGGTGTAGACGGAAGGAAGTTTAAATTTCAGCATGTTGATGAGCACCTAGTTTATTATTATTTATAGAGATTATTAACTAATTTTCGCGATGATTTCAGCGCTCGTCATATCACCCAAGCCCATTTTTTCTAGGGTGCGGCCGCTAGTAAAGTAGTCATCATCGTTAAGCGCACTGGTTAAATGCAATACAGAGTCAACAATAGGCACTGGAATATTTAATAACTGCGCAAATTGCGAACAAGGCACTAATAAATAAGGCGCATCTTCGGTAATATAACGACTACGCGACGAATCAGGGGCACTATTAACACTGCCATGCGTCGCCGATGTTTTATTTAACTCATAAACACTTTTCGCGCTCATATCGTATAGCTCATTCATTGCTTGTAGCTCTGACTTTAATGCTAATCCTAACGCACCACCAACCGCTAAACGCTCTTCATCCATTTTCGCACACGCTCTGGCCGTGGCTGGCGAGCAACAATCTGTATAGTAATTAAATTTACCGGGGTAATTTTCCAGTAATCCGATATTGAGCAAGGTCATTAACGGGTGGCCACCAAAATTAATATTTTCTAAACCGGCGGCAATCACATTTGGTAGTGGCGTTAAAGTTAATGGAAAAATCTCTTGCAGCTTTGCAATACTTTCTTCAGTTCGAGAGGCCGGCAGTGCAGCCATAGGTAAAAACGCTTTAATACCAAAGATGGCTATTTCAGCATTACCGGTGATTCGTGTTGCCCAAGGAATCGAAATAGCATCAACAAAAGTGAGCTGTAATGATTGGTAACCCATTTCATCTTTGATTTGATTTAGCGCCAAAGAGCCATAGTTACCCGGCATTAAAACAAGGGTTTGATTGTCTTGTAAATATGGCAACATTTCTTTGAATAATGGCACTTGTGCAAATGAAGGCACAGGTAAAATTAAAATATCGGAATACGCAACGGCTTGTTTAATGTCGGTAGTCAGGCAGTCTATGTATTCAAACCCACCATGTTGTAAATTTATACCTTGGTGTTGTGTCAACGATGTGATGCCACCGTTAGCCGCAATAGCATGAATTTGCTCATCAAAGCCTGCAGAGCCATATAAAGCAACTTTACATCCGTGTTGAGTAAAATGAAAAGCGGCGGTTAAACCTGCATTACCGGCGCCAAAGACTGCTACTTTTCGACCTACTTGTGTTTTATTTATGCTCACAACATTACATCCTAACGAAGAGATTTAAGCTTATTAATCAATAAACTGTAATCAGCAGGAGTAATGTTGTCTAATGCCAGTAGCAGCAGCACCTATGCCTAAATGTTATAGTCAATGTTACAAAAAACAATAAGCAACCTAAAAACAGCAGGTAACGATGTTAACGGTTGTTAAAAGCAATAACACGGTATAATGATATTGATATGCTTTAAGTGGGAATTCGCTATCGTGTGCGCCTTAATTCGATACCCGCGCTGTTAGCTTCTTGAAAAAATAATTCAATGAACTGATCAATAATTTCAGATTTAGCTCTTAATGCTGGGAGTAAAATAAAAAACCTAAAAGGGATTGCTGGGGTAAATTTTTTAGTAATAATGCCCGTGCCAGTATCGCTGGAATACTTTGCCGAAAATGGATCAACAATAGCCGAGCCGACTCCTTCAGATACTAAACTGGCTATCGCTATTGCTAATGACACTTCTGCAACGTCATTGCGTTTCACTTTTGCTTTTTTAAACACTTTATCAACTTGGCGCTGAGTATGATCTTTTTCACAACTGATCATTGCATAGCCCTCAAGGTCATGCGGACTAATGCTCTCAAGTGCCGCAAGCGGACTATTATGCGGTAAAATACACACGCAATCGCACTCCACTTTTATACTCGTCACCCCCGTGGTAATTTCAGGCAATAAGGCAAAGCCTATATCGCATGATTGCAATGCCGTGCGCCGAAGCACTTCTTCTGAGCGGTAGGTTTTAAGTGATGAGTGTAGGTTATGCCTACTACTTAGAAACTTGCCTAACAATTTTGGTAAAAAGTTGCTAGATAACATCGGGAAAGCAGCAATATATAGGCTACCATAACTGCTGTTTTTAATATCGGCAGCACTTTCTGACAACGATTCTAACGCGCTGTAGGCTTTTGATACTTCAATATAAAAGGCCTTGCCTTTATCGGTTGGTAACAAACGCCCTTTTACGCGCTGAAAAAGTTTAAAGCCAATATTATGTTCTAAGCTTGAAAGTAAGCGACTTACAGCTGGCTGGGTAATGTGAATATAGTCAGCGGCAGCGGTGACTGTGCCTAATTCATATACTGCTTTAAATGCGTTAAGCTGTTGAAACTGCATTGCTAATAATCCATTAAATAATAAAACATTGTTAGGGTCTGCTGACCTTTCAAGGCTAAATTTGCAGCAGTCTGTTTGGTATTTAGCCAAGGCGAAGCCTATGTAATGTGGTTATTCCCGATAAATAGGTGATAACGCAGCATTAATGCCAAACAGGCGCTGCCCGAAGGATTCTGCCTAGGGACAATTAACTCTTTGTTGCCTACATGGATGTAGGTAAAGGGCGTGAGCAGGACGCGGAAGCTTTGCTCGGTTTTTACTTATTCTTACATGGATGTAAGCCAGTAGAATAACGCAGGAGCAGTTATCAAGCCCACTAGGTTACACACCTCGCGCCGCGATTGAATGGCCGCTAGTTTGAACAAATATTAATCCGCAAAGGCCAACAGACCCTAATATTGCAAAATAACAATTACAATAGCAACTAAACCTTGCCTGTTATACTCGCTGTGCTTGAAATGCTGCAAAACGAGGTAAGGCTACTGTCGCTATGCTGTATTTGTTATTGTTTAAGTCAATGAGTAGCGAATGCTACCCCGTTCTCGACAATAACCCTACAACTATAAGCGCTATCTACTGCAATACGGTTATAGCACATACCGAGCGACGTCCCTTTTGGAGCCAGCAAACTTTTTGCAACTAATATCCTCCTTTAGTCCCCAAAAATAGCACTTTGCAGCCATGTTTTAAGGTGCAAAGTTAAAACTGCTATAATTAATTAAAAGTCAGGCTAATAGCGCCTTGCGATGGGGTTGGCTAACAGGTAACATAGCCGCCTTTTTCTTCATAGACGAGACATACATGAATTTTTCCTTAGGTCAGCGTTGGATCAGTGATACAGAGTCAGATTTAGGATTAGGCACCGTGGTTGCCATTGAAGGCCGTCAGGTCAGCATTTTATTTCCTGCCAGCGGTGAAAACCGTGTTTACTCTTCGGCAGAAGCACCGGTTACCCGCGTGTCGTTTAATCTTGGTGATGTAATCAAAAGCGTTGAAGAGTGGGAATTAGAAGTTGAGTCTATTGAAGTCCAAGGCGAGCTACTTTGCTACCACGGCACTCGCCTTGATACTGGTGAAGCCGCTAAATTAAAAGAAACCTTTTTAGATCATTTTATTAAGTTTAATAAACCACAAGATCGCTTATTTGCGGGGCAAATCGATCGCTTTGATCGCTACACGTTACGCTACCAAACCTGGTTACATAAATTTGAGCGTGAACAGTCGCCTATTAAAGGCTTGATTGGTCAACGTGCCAACCTTATTCCACACCAGCTTTATATTGCCCAAGAAGTAGGTAAACGTTTTGCACCACGCGTATTATTATCTGACGAAGTAGGCTTAGGTAAAACCATTGAAGCAGGCATGATTCTGCATCAGCAAATTATTAGTGGCCGCGCCAGCCGTGTACTTATTGTTGTACCTGAAAACCTTCAGCACCAGTGGTTAGTCGAAATGCTACGCCGCTTTAACCTACGTTTTTCTATTTTTGATGAAGAGCGTTGCGACGAAGCCTTTGCCGACTCGCCAAATGTATTTGATACAGAGCAGCTAGTCCTTACTAGTCTTGAGTTTTTAACCAAGAAAAAGCGCTGGTTTGAACAAGCCACATTGGCTGATTGGGATCTATTAGTTGTTGATGAAGCGCACCACTTAAGCATTAATAACGGTAAACCAAGTACTGAATATCAGCGCATGGCTGAGCTAAGCCAAGATATTCCAGGCCTTATTTTACTTACAGCAACGCCTGATCAACTAGGCCATAGCAGTCACTTTGCACGTTTACAATTGCTCGACCCTGACCGTTTTTACGACTACGACGTATTCAAAGAAGAAGAAGCCAATTACAAAGATGTAGCGCAAGCTGCAAACCAGTTATTGCAAGAGCAAGCTCTTGACGACAATGCAAAAGCAACGCTTATCGAGCTATTAAAAGAAACCGACATTACCGTCATTCTTGAAAAAGCACAGCAAGGTGATTTACCAGCGCGTAAAGAAATACTTAACATGCTACTCGACAGACACGGTACTGGCCGTATATTGTTCAGAAATAGCCGCAGTGGCATTGATGGCTACCCAAGTCGTAAATTGCATGCCTATCCAATGGCATTACCAAAGCAATACAAAACGGCCATGTCGGTATTAGGTAACATGAGTGGTATTCAAAACGCTGAGCTGAGCGCGCATCGTGCTCTTTTTCCTGAAAAAATATTCCAAGAGTTTGAAGGTGAAAGCGCAAGCTGGGGCGCCTTTGACCCTCGCGTAGATTGGTTAATCGAAACACTTAAAACGCTTAAACACGAAAAAGTACTCCTTATTTGTGCCAAGGCCGAAACGGCTATTAGCCTTGAACAAATACTGCGTGAACGTGAAGCGATTAAAGCCTCGGTTTTCCACGAAGGTATGTCAATTATAGAGCGTGACCGCGCGGCCGCCTTTTTTGCAGACGAATACGATAACGCACAAATATTATTGTGTTCAGAAATTGGCTCAGAAGGTCGTAACTTTCAGTTCTCACATCACCTAGTGTTATTTGATTTACCATTAAACCCAGATTTACTAGAGCAACGAATTGGTCGATTAGACCGTATAGGGCAAACACAAGATGTAAACATTCACGTGCCATATTTTGAAAACACGGCGCAAGAAGTGTTACTGCGTTGGTACAATGAAGGCCTGGATGCGTTTGAAACCACATCAACAACTGGCCAGCTATTGTATAAAGAATTTCGTGATGACTTACTCGAGTTTATTTCAGCCCATAACTGTGATGAAGACGAACTTGACCCACTCCTTGAGCAAGTCGCTCAGCAAAATACTGTGCTACGTAAAAAAATGGAAAGTGGACGAGATCGTTTATTAGAACTGCACTCATCGGGGCAAGGCGCCGCCGACTCATTAGTTGCTGATATTGAAAAGCTCGACAACCAGTTTGAGCTGCCCAGCTACATGATTAACGTGTTCGACACCTTTGGTGTAAGCCAAGAAGACAAAGGCGAAAATACAATTATATTAAAGCCTACAGAGCATATGTTAAGCGCGTCATTTCCATCGCTTAAAGATGACGGCATGACAGTGACATTTGACCGTGATACTGCACTTTCGCAAGAAGATGTACATTTTATCAGTTGGGATCATCCAATGGTGCAAGGCACGATGGATATGATTTGTGATGATGACTTTGGTAGCGCATCGGTTGCTTTACTCAAAAACAAAAAACTCCCTGCGGGCACCTTTTTTGTTGAGCTTATTTTTGTAGCCGAAGCAATGGCGCCTAAAGCATTACAAGTGGGCCGCTTTTTACCTCCAACGCCTATTCGTATATTGCTTGATAAAGCCAGTAATAACTTAGGCGAAAACGTCGCATTTGACGGGTTTAACCAACAGCTTTCAGCCGTTGGTCGTCAAACAGCAAGTAAACTTGCGGGTGCGTTACAAAGCGCAATTCACCCTATGATCACAACTGCAAAAGACATGGCACAAGAAAAACTCGAGGTTATTCGTGCACAGTCGCTAGCTAAAATGCAAACGTCTCTTAGCGAAGAACAAGAGCGATTAAGCGCGCTTAAGCAAATTAACCCTAATATTCGCCAAGAAGAAATTACCTTTTACGATAAGCAACGCACCGAGCTAACTGCACACATTGAAAAGGCGCAGTTACAACTAGATGCAATTCGCTTAATCGTGGTTTCTCACTAAGGTTTTGAGCTTTTAGTTGTTAGTAAAAATTGCAAACAACAGCAGCTAAGTAAAGCGTGGTATTTATACCGCGCTTTTTTATATTCAAAAAAGTATATAAATTAGAAGCCTTCGTACAGGCTATCAATGTTTTCCTTGAGCCTTTGCCCTTGCTACCCTAAAATAGCGTCCTTCAAAATCATTAAGGTCGGCCGTGTTAGTTAATTACAATCCCCCAATGAACCCGTATTTAACCATACTTTTTCAAGACGACGACTTGCTCATTGTTAATAAACCCAGCGAATTATTGACCGTACCGGGTAAAGATCCTAAGCATGCCGACAGCTTAATTAACCGCGTTAATCGCGTATTTCCAACTGCAAGAATTGTTCATCGTCTTGATATGGCAACGTCTGGCATACTCTGCCTTGCTATGAATAAAGCTGCACACCGACATTTAAGTATGCAATTTCAAGATCGCGAAACCGCTAAGCGTTATATAGCTCGCGTTTTTGGTAAGCTTGAACAAAACAATGGCTCGGTTGATTTACCCCTTATTTGCGACTGGCCTAATCGCCCAAAGCAAATGGTAGATCATGAAAATGGCAAGCCATCACTCACTCATTTCAAAGTACTTGAACGAGAAGAAAACGCCACACGCGTAGAGCTCACTCCAATTACGGGGCGTTCACATCAATTGCGCGTACACATGCTAAGCCTTGACCACCCTATTTTAGGTGACCGACTCTATGCTCATAAAGAGGCGCTTGCAGCCGCACCGCGTTTACAACTCCACGCACAAATGTTGCAACTAAAACACCCAGTAACCGAACAAGTAATGACCTTTGAAGCAAAACCCGAGTTTTAATGGGCTCAATTACTTAGGAAAAATTAAACTTTTAAACAAGCATGCCGATACCTAACTAATGACGACTGGTTGAGCGTGTTATGGTGTTTTTGCAATTATTTAAAAAGATTCTATGTTACATGGCATTTAGCTGTGTAGCCCTTTTAGCACTCTGCACAACGGCTGCAGAACATATTGCCCCGCCTTCTTTATCAAGTATTGAAAATAGCGATATTAAACGCCTTTTACCTACCGACGAAGTAAAAACAGTGCTAGCAGGTGAAACTGAATTTTTAAGTTTACGTAGTGAGTACATGAGCGCTGATTTTAGAGGGGTTGTATTACTTATTCCCGATTGGCAATCACCCCCTACCAACAATGCTGGAATGAGTTACTTACGCAAAGAGCTTAACAATTTAGGCTACACCACCTATGCGATGACCACCCCTGATATTGATTGGCAAGCGAGTAAAATAGCTGAGCCTGCTGCAGAAACAGCACCAAGTGCCGCCACTGAAACAGAGAGTCAAGCCAACAGTGAGTCAGAGCAGCCTAATGCTTCAAGTAAAAATGAAGCGCCTCATCATGTGGATGCCATTGAAGCCATCAGCGACGAAATACTCGATAACTACAAACTAAATTTACTTGCTCGCTACAAAGCGCTTTACCAAACCGCGATGCAAGAACCCACTAATATCGTTGTGATTGCGCAAGGCACCAGCGCAGGGGTTTTAACTGAGTACTATGCAGACTTTCCACAAGAGCGTATTGATGCGTTTATTAGTGTAAGTAGCTATCTGCCCAATGCAAAGCGCAATAAAAGCTTAAGCCAAACAACGTCTCTTGTTACGCCTGCATTTTTAGATATTTATTACGCCAGCGACAACCGTGATATTTTAATTAACTTAAAAAATCGCCAGCGCTGGGTTAACCGAAACGCCAAGTTTGACTACCGCCAGCGCCAGTTATTTGGGCTTCGTGATCAACCTCAACAACATGCTCGGCTAACAAAAGAGATAGACGGCTTTTTACGCCGCCTTTTTTAAATACTCATAGGCTGCTTGAATGTCTTGGCTTTTTTTAACCGCCAATTCCATCATATGTTTTGGTAAACCTTGCGATACTAATTTATCAGGGTGATGTTGCGCCATTAACTTTCGGTACGCTACTTTTACTTCCCGCTCGGTTGCCCCATCGTTAAGTCCTAAAAGCCCAAGCGCTTGCGCACGATTCATATTATTGTTGGGGGGTACATGGTGCCCTGAGCCTTCTTTATAACTGCTACTTTGCCCTTGCTGCTGTTGGTAACGCTGTTGCTGTTTTCTAAAGTTAAATTCAGCTTGATAGCGTTTAAGTACAAACGCAAAATGAGTTTTAGAAATACCTAACTGCTTGCTTACTTCACTTAATAACTGCTTTTCTTGCTCAGCTAAAATGCCATCAGAAAACGCCATTTGAATTTGTATTTCTAAAAATAATTGCAGTAAATCATGACGCTTAGCAAAGCGTTCTTTAAAATCATAGACGGTTTCTTTTAATGAAAAGTCGCTTTGTTTACCCGCTTGAAAAGCATGCTGAGCTTCACGGCGTTCTTCGCCTTTCAACCCCATTTCGTCCATAAATAAGCTAGCGGCTTTAATGTGTACCTCGCTTACTCGGCCATTAGACTTTGCAATATGCCCCATCACTGCAAAACAGCTTGAAAAGAATAGCGCTTGGCGCTCGTGAACGTCATCACCATTAAATAAACTTGAAAAACCACCCGCCTTATCAAAATTATTTTTTAAGCTTTTATCAAATAAATGACCAAGGTATAACCCTAAAATAGCACCAAAAATTTTGCCAAACATAAAACCAAAACAAAATCCGAGTATTTTTCCCCACATGTAAACGACTACTCCTATTAATTATGTGTCGGCTTACGCCAAGCGCTCATTTAATGCCGTTAAACGCGCTGGTGTGCCTATGTCATCCCAATTACCAATATAAAGCTCGGTAGACACTAAATGCTTACTTAATTTTTCTCGTAATAACGGCCCAAGCGGACGAATGCCCGGCTCTAAACCATTAAAAAAGTCAGCCTGATAACGACTAATACCCGAAAACGTATATTTTTGACTATCTGGCGATAAGTGGCTCAATGTAAAATCCCCATCAAGATTATGTGGGGGATTTTCAATAAGCACCAAATGTGCCTCACCTGGTTGCAAATGTAATTGCATAAGCGAGCTTACATCGTAATCGGTAAATACGTCGCCATTTATCACAATAAACGACTCCCCCAATAAAGGAAGTGCCTGAATAATACCACCCGCGGTTTCAAGGCCGCCTTCAACTTCTTGGCTATAAACAATATTTACACCAAATTGACTGCCATCTTTAAAGTACGCTTTAATTTTATCACCCTGCCATGCAAGGTTTATCACTATGTCGGTAATGCCAGCGGCCTTTAAGTTATTAACATGGTGCTCTATTAGTGGTTTATTTTGCACTTTAAGCATAGGTTTAGGCATAGCTTGAGTGAGCGGCATCATGCGCTGCCCACGCCCTGCGGCTAAAATCATGGCTTTCATAAATTTACCTGCTCTAATCTTTTAGTCACTTTTGGCACTATCGTATTTTTAACCCAGTCACTGAGTGCATTGAGTTCAGGATAGCGTTCAGCAACATCTACAATATATTCAAGGGTAGGCAAAATATTAGTTAAATAACCGGCCTTACCGTCACGCAAATACAGGCGACAAAATATACCGGCGGCTTTTAAATGACGCTGTAAACCCGTTAAGTCAAACCAAACTTTAAATTCTTCAAACGAAGTATTACTGACTAAGCCTTCGCGTTTAAACTCGTTATATCCAAATGCTAATAGCTGAGCGAGTTCATTATCAGGTAGCTTAAAATAGCAATCGCGTAACAACGAAACTAAATCGTAACAAAGTGGCCCGCGTACGGTGTCTTGGTAATCAATTATTGCCCACTGAGAATCGCTGTGCATAATATTACGGCTGTGGTAGTCGCGATGAACTGTTACCGTGGGTTGTTCAAGCATGGTTTGAGTGAGTAGATCGCAGCTCGACTCCCACATTTTAAGTTGGTTTGTATCAACGCGTTCAGCAATAAACTCTTTTACTAACCATTGGCTGAATATCGACAATTCAAGCGCTATGAAGTCTTTACCATAGGCCTGCATATCTGAAGCCTCAGGCGTTTGTGCCCACTTGGCTGATAAACTTATTAACTGTGTGTAGTAGTCGGTTCTATTTGCATCATTAAGCATGTCAGCTAAGTGTGTGCTGCCTAAATCAGTTAAAATAAAAAAGCCTTGTTGTTCATCACTTTTAATAATATGCGGTAACAAAAAACCCTGGTCAGTAAAAACTTGATTCAAAGATAAATACGGTGCGTTATTGACCTTTTGTGGATCGGAGTCCATTACAATAAAGTGCTGATTATTAATTGTTAAGCGAAAATACCGCCTAAAACTCGCATCTCCGGTTATCGCCTCAAGTGTATCTGGCTGTTTGCCAAAGTGGGTCGTTATGAAGTGTTGTAAATTATCAAAGCGTGTCATTTTATAAGATATCTATTTTTAACTAAGTTAATTAGGTCAATTACTGTATTTGCCATTATTTTCCTTTATTATGTGTAAATTATATTTATACACACAGTATTAGGGTCAATAAATGAGCAAAACCTGGGGCATTTTGATGCTAAGCGTAGTTAGCGCACCATCGCTTGCCGAAACTGAACTGACACACAAACTTTGTGGCACTTCAATGCAAACCAGAGCTTGGCAACCGCTACCTGGCGTAAAACTCGGTAATGTTGACATTAAAGCTGATGATGTAGAACTCCTTGGTACTCAAAGCGCCGAATTTACCGGCAATGTTGATATTAACACCGTTAATATGAGTTTGTCCGCACAAACTGCATTGATAGACAAGCAACGTGGTTTACTTAATGCCACAGGTCCTATTGTATATCGCGATGCTGTTAGTAACGTAAATAGCTCAGGGTTAAATGCCGATTTAAATAATTCAGAAATTAGCCTGTTAGGTGCTGATTACAAGCTAACAGAACAACAAGGTAAAGGCGGTGCTGAAAAGCTCACTATAAATGATTCTGGCTTAGTACTGATGAATGCAAGCTTTACTGCTTGTCCGGGTGAAACCCCAGCTTGGGAAATTGAAGCCGACGAAATTAATTTATCTCGCGAAGAAGGTTGGGGCGAAACTCACAACGCCATACTTCGAATTTTAAATACCCCTGTTTTGTATTTACCTTATTTTACTTTTCCATTAGACGAGCGCCGTAAATCGGGATTACTCACCCCGAGTATTTCAAGTTCAGACAAGTATGGTTTAGAAACCATTACTCCTTATTATTGGAATATTGCGCCTAACTTAGATGCCACCATCACGCCACGTTATATGGCTAACAAGGGTTTGCAACTAAAAACAGAGCTTAGATATTTAACCAAGCAACATGAAGGCCTAGTGGGTATAGAATACCTAAACAAAGACGACTCAGAGCCAGCGCTTGGTGAGCGCTACATGTTCCATTGGCAGCAAAAAAGTTACTTAAACGAAAATTGGCGAGCAAGTGTTGACGTTACCAATGTAAGCGACGATAACTACATTACTGATTTAGAATCTAGTTATGCGAGTAAAACCGACACTCAACTTTATCGTACCGGCGTACTGACCCATTTAGGAGACACATGGCGGACCGATATAAAAGTGCAAAACTTTGAGGTACTGGGTGATCACTTAGAGTCGTACACTGCTATCCCACAAATTAATTTCACACAAACAGCACCATGGAAATTTGATCATTTTGATTTTAGCGTGTCTGGTGAGTTGAGCCATTTTACCAACAGCTCTGCAATTATAGATCAAGCAACTCGAGTTCATATTGAGCCAAAAGCACGGTTTGATTACGACCAATACGCATGGTCATTTTTATCTGAAGTAAGCTTATTACAAACAAATTACGATCAACAAGGTGACCTATCTGGCACACAGTTTAAGCAAAGCGTATCGCGTACTTTGCCAAAAGTGCGTTTATATTCACAGCTTAATTTTGAGCGCGATACGTCCTACCTTGTCCAAGACGGTATTCAAACACTAGAGCCGCAAATACAGTATTTATATACGCCTAATAAGGATCAATCTGATATTGGTTTATACGATACAACCAAATTACAAGACGATTATTACGGCTTATTTAGAGACACACGCTTTTCTGGTGTTGATCGAATAGCTGCTGCAAACCAGTTTACGCTCGGTGCAACAACGCGCTTATTTGATAAAAAACAAGAAGAGATTTTTAACTTTAGTGCCGGACAAATATTTTATTTATCTGATGATGCCAAGCCAACCGAGCAAAGCTTAAACTCAGATACCAATTACAATGCATTATTTGCAGCGCAAACCATGGTACATTGGCATCGTCGTTGGTATTTTTCTGCGGGTATACAGTACAACACTGATAGCAAACAAATGATTCAATCAAATGCCACTTTAGATTACAAAGGTGATAATAATCAGCTAGTGCAATTGAACCATCGCTATGCAAATGATGTCTCAGGAAATACAATTGAGCAAACAGGTGTGTTTACAAGTATTCCAATAAGTGACGAATGGCAGTTTATTGCAAGCTATCATCGCGACCTTGAAAACAACCGAAGTGTCGAAATATTAAGTGGGTTGCAGTATGAATCGTGCTGTTGGGCGTTTCAAATTACTGGTCACCGCCAAATCGAAACTGATTTAAATCAGTCAATAGGTACAGAGCAAGCCACCTTTGATTCAGGTATTAGTTTTAATTTTGTACTAAAAGGACTGGGAAGTAAAAGCCGCTATGATGCACAAAAACTATTACAACAAGGTATTTTTGGCTATCGTAGACCGTATTTTCTTAATAACTAGTATCACAAACGTACTATTAGCAAGAGTAGTAAATAGAACATGACTTTAAAAAAATTATTAGTATCAACCGTTTTAAGTATCAGCCTGTGCCAAAATGCATTTGCTGAACCAGTAGAAATTGACAAAGTTGTTGGCATTGTAAACCAAGGTGTTATTTTACAAAGCGAAGTAAACTCCATTGTTGATCGTGTAAAAAAGCAAGCCCAAGAACAAGGTCAACAATTACCTAAAGACGAAACTTTACGTGTGCAAGCCATGGAGCGTTTAGTTAGCCAAGCACTAATGATGCAAATGGCTGAGCGCATGGGTTTACAAATTTCTGACAGCCAGTTAGATCAAACGCTTGCTAACATTGCAAAAGAGCAAGGCGGTACAATTAGCGATTTACGACGAACGGTTGAAGCATCTGGCGATAGCTTTCAAGCATACCGTGAAGAAATACGTAAAGAGATCACAACACAACAAGTTACCCGCGCAAACGTTGACCGCCGCATTTATATTAGTGAGCAAGAAGTCGATAATTTATTAAAAATAATGGCTAGCCAAGGTCAAAGTGCGGAAGAGTATGATATTGGCCACATCCTGATCGATATTCCTAACGAAGCAACAGCAGATGAAATATCAGCGGCTAAAACCCGTGCTGATAAAGTTATTGAATTACTTAACGACGGCCAAGAATTTAAACGCATTGCAATTTCATCATCAAGCGGCTCAAAAGCACTTGAAGGCGGTCAATTAGGTTGGATGGGTATAAATGAGATGCCTTCTCTTTTCGCTGAAGCTGTAAAGAGTAAAAAGAAAGATGCTATCGTAGGGCCACTTCGCTCAGGTGCTGGCTTTCATATTATTAAAGTTCAAGATGTGCGTGGCCTACAAGTAGTTGAAACAACAGAAGTGCGCTCACGCCACATACTTATTGAACCTTCAATTATTCTAAGCGAAGAAAAAGCACGTAATATGCTTGCTGGTTTTGCTAAAGACCTACGTGCTGGCAACGCTGATTTTGGCGAGCTCGCTAAAGAATACTCTGAAGATCCAGGCTCTGCACTCAAAGGCGGTGAATACGATTGGACTGATCCAACTACCTATGTTCCTGCGTTTAGAGATACATTACTATCGCTCAAACAAGACGAGATTAGCGAGCCTTTTAGAACCCAGTTTGGTTGGCATATAGTACAGCTACTCGACAAACGTGTTGCTGATAAAACTGAGTTAGCAAAACGTAACCGCGCACATGGCATGCTATTTAACCGTAAATTTAAAGAAGAAAGCTTCAACTGGCAGCAAGAAATGCGCGAACAAGCCCATGTTGAAATTTTCCCTACAGACGAATAAATATGACCTTAAGAATAGCAATTACACCAGGTGAACCTGCCGGTATTGGTCCAGATTTGCTCATTACGCTTGCTCAGCAAGCGTGGGACGCACAACTTGTTGTGCTTGCTGATGCCAAACTATTAAAAGAACGTGCAAAACTTTTAGGTTTACCTATAAACCTCATTGAGTTTGATGAAAACGCCCCCGCAAAAACAACACCCGCAGGCAGCGTGTATATTTATCAAGTCAATTTAGGTGATGATGTAGAGTTAGGCGTACTTAACGATGCTAATGGCCAATACGTGTTAGACACCTTGCGCATCGCAAGCGAAAAAAACATGGATGGGACGTTTGACGCTGTCGTTACAGGCCCTGTTCACAAAGGGATTATAAATAAAGCCGGCATTTCGTTCAGTGGCCACACAGAATATTTTGCACAACAATCAAACACTGCAGATGTTGTCATGTTATTAGCCACAGAAGGGCTCCGTGTTGCACTTGTGACAACACACATCCCGCTGGCTTATGTATCACGTGCAATCACCGAAGATCGCCTGACTAAAGTTGCCACTATTTTAGATCACGACTTACGGACTAAGTTTGGTATTGAAAGGCCACGTATATTAGTTTGTGGGTTAAATCCGCACGCTGGTGAAGATGGTCACTTGGGCCGTGAAGAAATAGACACAATTACCCCTACCCTTGATATTTTAAGAAACCAAGGGATGAATTTAATTGGTCCACTACCTGCCGATACATTATTTCAGGATAAATACCTTTCTGAGGCCGATGCCGTACTTGCTATGTATCACGATCAGGGTTTACCTGTGCTAAAATACAAAGGATTTGGTAAATCGGTGAATATCACACTGGGTTTACCTTTTATTCGCACTTCAGTTGACCACGGTACAGCGCTAGATTTAGCTGGTACAGGTACCGCCGATGTTGGAAGTTTTGAATTAGCGATCCGCGAAGCAATTAAGCTCGCCCATGAAAAAGCACAAAATCAATGACCGATAAAGTACACTTAGGACACCGCGCCCGAAAACGTTTTGGACAAAACTTTCTATTTGATGAAATGATCATCGATAAAATAGTTTCAGCAATCGATCCTAAACCAGAAGATAATTTAGTAGAAATAGGCCCAGGCTTAGGTGCGATCACCGAACCTGTGGCTGAACTTAGCGGACACCTAACAGTTGTAGAGCTAGATA
Source organism: Pseudoalteromonas sp. ESRF-bin5 (assembly GCF_002632075.1). NCBI lineage: Bacteria > Pseudomonadati > Pseudomonadota > Gammaproteobacteria > Alteromonadales > Pseudoalteromonadaceae > Pseudoalteromonas > Pseudoalteromonas sp. ESRF-bin5. Next base: position 24,942 of record NZ_NTLW01000315.1, read on the forward strand.
AAGACCTTGCAAAACGCTTAATTGAACACCCATTTTTAGGGCCAAAATTAACGGTAAACCAAGGCGATGCAATGAAGTACGACTTTGCAAGCTTAGTTAAAGACGACAAAAAGTTAAAAGTGTTTGGTAATTTACCTTACAACATCTCCACGCCATTGTTATTTCATCTTTTTGAGTTTGCCGATAACATTGAGCACATGCACTTTATGCTTCAAAAAGAAGTTGTAAAGCGCATGGTTGCAGGTCCTGGCAGTAAAACATTTGGTCGTTTAAGCGTGATGACGCAGTACTACTGTAATGCAATGCCTGTAATTGAAGTGCCGCCAGAATGTTTTAAGCCCGCTCCTAAAGTTGACTCTGCAGTTATTCGCTTAATTCCTAAAAAGCCTGAACAACGAACAGCTAAAAGCGTAAAAATACTTAACACGGTATGTTTAGAAGCGTTTAATCAACGCCGTAAAACATTACGAAACAGCCTTGGCAACTTACTTACAGCCGAAGAAATGGCAAGCATAGGTGTTGACGCTACATTACGTGCTGAAAGTTTATCTTTACAACAATTTATTGATATAGCTAACTGGATTTATGACAAAGAGCAGTAATATTGGATCACCTGTAAAGGTGTCTGTAGAGACATTTTATGTTGAAGGTCAATCACAGCCGGAAATAGAAAAATACGTATTTGCCTACTCTGTAACAATAAAAAATCATAGTTTATGTAGTGCTAAGTTATTGCATCGTTATTGGTTAATTACAGACGCAAACGGCAAAGAAGTTGAAGTTGAAGGCGAAGGCGTTGTTGGCGAAACCCCCACAATTGGCCCAGGTGAGAGTTACAAATACACCAGTGGTGCTATCCTAGATACGCCTGTCGGTACAATGCAAGGCCACTACACGCTACGCAACGAGTTTGGTGCAGAGTTTGAAGCACCTATTAATGTATTTCGTTTAGCTTGCCCTAATATTTTGCATTAGTAAAAACGCTACATGGCCGATTATGCAATAGGTGATTTACAAGGGTGCTTCAAAGAGTTCAGCACCTTGTTACAAAGGGTTGATTTTAACCCAAGTAAAGATCACCTATATTTAGTGGGTGATATTGTTGCCCGTGGCCCTGACTCACTTGCCTGCCTTGATTTCATCTATCAACATCAAGACAGCATGACAATCACACTGGGTAATCATGATTTGCACATGATTGCTTGTTATTTTTTAAATAAGCCGACTAACCCAAAAGATAAATTAGCTCCTATTTTTAAAAGCAGCTTACTCAAGCGTTATATCTCTTTTTTACAAACCCAACCACTCGCTTTATATTTAAAAACACATAATTGCTTTATCTCTCATGCAGGCTTAAACCCTGATTGGTCAATTGAAGATGCATTGCAACACGCAAAATTTGCTCAAGATTGCTATCAATCAAAGAATGCAAAAAACTTTTTTAAGCATATGTACTCTCCCCATCCTAAAAAGTGGTCAACAACACTCAATGACTACGAAAAGTTTAGATATATAGTTAACTACTTTACCCGCATGCGCTTTTTAACCCATGACCATAAGCTAGACCTTAATGCAAAAGGTGCAATAGCAGATAGCAAAATGTTAACACCGTGGTTTATGCACAAGAACATTCTCACACTTAAGGATGAGCTTGTTTTTGGTCACTGGGCATCACTTGAGGGTAAAACAGGGGTTAACCATGTTCATGCTTTAGACACAGGCTGTGTATGGGGTAACGGGATGACGTTAATGGAACTTAAAACAAAAAATCTATTTATAGAAAAATGACTCTTTTTACCTAAATAACCTGAAAAATTCCAATACATCTGTTAGATTTATAAACTAATAGTTAAAATTAATTAAAGTAATTGATTTTAATTACTTAACTTATCCGAATAAAAGCCGATAAGTTTTAATTAAAGTATCTTTGAGTGGAAATCCATATGAATCTAACAGTGAGCCAACGTATTTGGGGTGGTTTTATATTTATCACGCTATTACTTTTAATTATTGGCGGCAATTCGTTAATTAAAATAGCGAATATAGACCGTTCTACTCAACAGGTGAACCAGCTATCATTACCGGCATTAAACAAAAGTTCAGAGCTACAAGCTGAATTCATATTAATGAGTAAGGCAGCACAAGCAAGTTTTTATACTTCATCCGCAAGTGAGCTTGAACCCATTAAAAAAAGAGTATTCGAACAAAAAAAATCATTCAACGAACTCCATGCACAGCTTCAGAGCGTTGTTAAAAACGACCCTGAACTAAGTAAAAGTAGTCAAAGTGTTGAGCAAACCTATGAAAACTTTTTAAGTATTGTTGAAAACTTACTCGAAGATAAAAATAAACAACTTGCATTAAATAAAACACTCACTGCACAAATTGAAGCCATTGAGCTTAGCGCAGAAGATGCTAACTCAGTAGTTTTAGACATAATTGATATAGATGGTTTTGAACAAGACCACCCTCGTGCTTTCCAAGCTGCGAATAACTTGGAAAATAACTTTATGTCGGTGGTTACCAACAGTACCGACATGTTAACAGTAAAAACGTTAACCACATTAGATATCGTTAAAAGCGAGCAAACCTACTATCTTGAAGAAGTAACACGCACTGTTGCTCTAATTAAACCGGCTATTGAGCAAAGCCATAGCGACTTGTTTAATGACCTCAAAGAGCATGTTGAAGCACTTGAGAGTAACGTAAAAGGTAACAACAGTTTAGCCGCGAATAAAAAACGTTTAATTGATTCAATTGCGCTCACTGAAAAAGAGCTAGCCGACTCAGAAGCCGCAACAAAAATAGCACTTAATCAAATTGACGAGTTAGTTTCGCAAGCAAGTAATGTTGCCTTTGAGCTTCAAAAAGGCGTTCGTAATGACGTAGACTCAGCAAACTTATGGACATGGGTTGGTATGGTTATCGCAACTTTACTTGCCATCGCCATTGCATATATAACCGTAAGCCGTATTACCAAGCCACTTGCCGAAGTAAACAGAATTTTAGATATTGTAGCCAGTGGTGATATGACTCAACGCTTGGATGACAGCGCTAAAGACGAATTTGGCGAGCTATCAAAAAGCTGTAATACTCTAATAGACAGCTTACGCAGCTTAATCAAAGGGATTATTTCTCGCTCGACCCAACTAGCGGCTGCATCAGAAGAAACTTCGGCAATTACTGCAGAATCAAGCCAAGCTATTAGTAACCAGCAAGCACAAGTGCAGCAGGCAGCAACAGCAACGACTGAAATGAGCAGCACATCGCAAACAGTAAGCAATAGTGCACAGCAAGCATTAAGCGAAATTAAAAACGCAGATAAAGAAGCTGAACGTGTTAAAGGTATTTCCAACAATAACAAATCAACTATTGAGCAACTTGCTCGCGAGGTTGATGATGCCTCTCAAGTTATTAATAAGCTTCACCAAGATAGCGCATCGATTGGCAGCATACTTGATGTTATTCGTGGCATTGCAGATCAAACTAACTTACTCGCGCTTAACGCCGCAATCGAAGCCGCTCGTGCAGGTGAATACGGCCGTGGCTTTGCCGTTGTAGCAGACGAAGTACGCTCACTGGCAAGTAAAACTCAAGAGTCGACACAAGAGATCCAATCAATGATTGAATCGCTACAAACGGGCGCAGAAGCGGCTGTAACAGCAATGACCAAAGGTAAGCAACGTGCGGTATCGTGTGTAGAGCAAACTGACTTAGCAAGTACAGCGCTTGACTCAATCACCTTTGCGGTATCGCAAGCCCATGACGTGAGTGAAGAAATATCTACAGCAGCACTTGAGCAACAACAAGTGGCTGAAGAAATTAGTGAACGTTTGGAGTCAATTGTTGCTATTGCAGAACAAACAGCTGAAGGCGCAAGCCAAACTAATATCTCAAGCTCTGAAGTAGCAAAACTAGCCGAAGAGCTGCGTTTATCGGTAGACGAGTTTAAAGTTTAAAACGCTTTGTATATACTAAAAACCCCGTTAGCACCATGTGTTAACGGGGTTTTCTTTATAGCATTAGAAAGTAAAGGTAGTTACTTTTGGCAATGTGAACAAAAAACGGTACTACGCTGCCCCAGCCTTATTTCTTCCAGCTCATTATCACACGTTAAACAGGGCTTTCCTTTTCGCCCATATACCAATAGCTCTTGAGCAAAATAACCCGGCTTACCATCACTTTGTGCAAAGTCTTTAAGCGTGGTACCACCTTGAGTGATAGCGGCAGCAAGCGTGTCTTTTATTATAGGGATAAGTGCTTGATAGCGCTTAAGTGACACCTTCCCCGCTTCGCGCTTTGGATGAATCCCAGCTTTAAACAGTGACTCGTTAGCGTAAATATTCCCAACCCCTACTACCACAGCGTTATCCATAATAAACTGTTTTACAGGTACTTTTTTATTGCGTGACTGCTCGTATACGCGCTTTGCGAAAAAGTTATCCGTTAAGGGCTCTGGGCCAAGCTTTGAGAGTAACTTATGCACCTCACCTGGCTCTTGCCATAAGCAACACCCAAAGCGGCGAGGATCGTTTAAGCGCAGCGCTTTATCATTAGCAAATACAAATTCAACATGGTCGTGCTTTTTTAAAGGCTCACTCTTATCTACAACCCTTAGGTTACCTGACATACCTAAATGTAAAATAGTGCTACCAAGCTCACAATGCAGCAATAAATATTTTGCACGGCGCTCAATATTGGTAACAGTTAACCCCTCTAGCTGGTAAACATCGTCAGGTACTGGCCAGCGCATACTCGCATTATAAATATTAACCTTGGTTACAACTTGGTTTTTTATATGAGGAGTAATGCCCATTCGGCTCACTTCTACCTCTGGTAATTCAGGCATTAATTAGACCCACTTTGTGAAAAATCAAAACTAGGAAACAGCTGTGTAGCTATAGTTATATCAAGTGCAAATACGCGCTGAGTACTTTTTTCGAGTAAATAATACTGATTATTTCCTTTGTAAAGTAAATATACCCAAGGCAAACTTTCTCCAGCTAATTCAAATGTGGCAACAAACAAAGGCGCATTTGGGTTAAAAACCACAGACTCATTAACCACTGGCAACTGTATTCCTTGCCAAATATTAACAAGTTCTTGTAGTTGTTGCTCTGATGGTTGCCAAAAAACAGGCACATCTTTCTTTATTGCAGTTGTACGCCAACTAGTACCAATACGCTCAATTTTTTGATCAACAAAACTAAGGGTTAAAACAAAGCTTTGTGTAGGTAACACCCCTTGCAATGTGGGCTCTTGTTCACCACTTAAAAACTGCTTATGCCAACCATTTAAAAAGAAAATCATAATCAGCATCGAGAAGATTATAACGTTATTCCACCCCTTACGGCCCAGTCGCATATTTATACACCTAGTAAATTCAATATTTTAAAGTGTAACTAAAACTTAATTGCACTGTCTATATGTTAAAGGGCGCAGACTTTGTTAGAATATCGGCAAATTTAAAGGAGTTCCGTCAATGTCTATGTATGTAGTGGGCCATAAAATCCCAGATTCAGATTCTATTTGTGGTGCAATTGCACTGGCTTATTTAAAAAACCAAATTGATGAGCCGGCAATACCAACTCGTCTTGGTGAAGTTTCACCAGAAACTCAATTTATCCTTGATAAATTTGGCTTCGAAGCACCTGAGCTTAAATTAAGCTACGCGGGCGAAGATGTGTATATTGTCGATCACACAGAAAAAACACAAGCACCTGATGATATCGACCAAGCCCGCGTTGTTGGCGTGGTAGATCACCATAAATTAGGTGACTTAACATCATCTACTCCGCTTGAATGTTGGATCCGTCCTGTTGGCTGCTCAAATACCATTATTAAAATGATGTACGATTTTTACAGCGTAGAAATCCCTAAAGACATCGCAGGTATTATGATGTGTGCAATTTTAAGCGACACCGTAATATTTAAATCACCTACATGTACCACTGCCGATATTAAATGTGTTGAAGCACTTGCTGAAATTGCGGGTGTTGAAGACTTTAAAGAACTAGGCATGGATATGTTCCGCGTTAAGTCTGCAGTAGAAGATACACCTGCACGTGACTTAGTTATGCGTGACTTTAAAGATTTCAACATGAACGGTAACCTAGTAGGTATTGGCCAACTAGAAGTAATCGACCTTGCTGTGTTTGACGATATTAAAGCTGACCTTGAAGCTGATATTGCAAAGCTTAAAGCCGAAGGTAATCGTCACTCAGTATTTTTGCTGCTTACCGATATTATGAAAGAAGGCTCACAAATGCTAATTGTATCTGACGATGCAAACTTAGTTGAGCAGGCTTACGGCGTAAAACCAGAAAATGATAAAGTATGGTTAGATGGTGTATTAAGCCGTAAAAAGCAAGTAGTACCTCCACTACAAGATGCCTTTGCTAAAGCCTAATAGCTTTAATAAATAACACTAAAAAGCCGATATTGAATATGCATTATCGGCTTTTTTGTTTTTAAATTTAAAGAGCAAACTAGCATTAGATTTTACTTTTTATTTCATCATAAACTTTTGCATGGTTTTTTGAGAATTCCACATTAGTTCTATCTATTTTATTTAACCACAAAGCCGCTTGTATTTTGTTACCCAACTCCCAATACGATTGCGCTAAACGTAAACTATAGGTTGCTTGGTAAATGCTATCCGGTTCGATGTAGTCGAACGCAGTTTTATAATATTTTACTGCGTTATTAAAATCATTATGCTTAAAATATGAAAAAGCTAAGTTACCTAGCGCAATTACAGTTTTAGCATGGTGTTTTGTTCTTTTTATAGCGTTGTAGGCTTTTAAATTACTTTCTATCGCTTGAGGGTACTGTTGCCAATTGTAATAAATGTGCCCTTTATTGATGTGCAGCTCAAAGTGAAAAATAGCATCACTACTTTTTGCATAACGCTTTTCGGCATCAAGCAATACCCTTAGTGCCTTTTTTTTATCGCCAAATATGTGCTGTAAATTAGCCAGCTCTACAAGCCTTAAAGGATCACCAAATACATTATAAATTTCATCAAGTTGAGCAAATGCTTTTGCCGCATAGGCTTTCGCTTGTTGCTTATCACCCAAGTAATTAAGCGATTTAGCATAATAAAAATAAACTTGTATTTTAAATGCGCCGGGTAATTCTTCTTGGTCAACAAAGGGGCTTAATGCGCTATGAAGATTATCGAATTTTTGATAATCAAAATAATAGTCAAACTCGTAAGTTTTCAATTTATACCAATTAGAGGAGTTCTTTTGTGTATTTAAAAGGCGAGATTGAATGTAGGTTAAGCAATCTTGGTCTGTTTTCATACAAAACACTTCATGATCACTTAAGTTTTCAGAGGCTTTTGCACCCATGCTTACATATAAAAGCAAAAAAACAATTAAAACATGCTTCAGCATTAGAACACTCATATTAGCCACATAAGCTTTAAGTGTAATATGAGTGTGCTCTATTTAACAATGGATAAAATAACTACGCGTATTGCCCGGCTGCAAATCCACAGCTCCAAGCGTACTGAAAGTTATAACCTCCAAGCCAACCGGTTACATCGGTTACTTCCCCTATAAAGTACAAGCCTTGTGATTTTTTGGCTTCAAACGTTTTAGAGCTTAGTTCGTCTGTATTTACACCACCTAGGGTTACTTCTGCAGTTCTATAGCCTTCGGTTCCGTTGGGTTTTATTTGCCACGCATGAATGTAGTTAGCAAGGTCTTCAATTTGACTATGGGTAAGCTGATTAATATTGCAATCAGGTATTGCATTGCTTTCATGTAATATTTCAATGAACCGTTTTGGCAATATTGTCGTTAGGCTATTTTTTAGTGATTTTTGAGGTTGCGTTTCTCGCCAGTCTGCAAGCTGCTGTTTTAAATCTAGCTCAGGAAGTAGATTAATAGTAACAGCCTGCCCTGCACGCCAAAATGAACTTATTTGTAATATAGCGGGGCCAGATAAACCACGGTGCGTAAATAATATATTTTCTTTAAATGTGGTGC
>NZ_NTLW01000229.1:0-7534 GCF_002632075.1 Pseudoalteromonas sp. ESRF-bin5
CTTGCTGGTACGCTAAAAGTAAGTCAGCGCACTGCATATTAATTAAGTAGGGTGTTTTGGCATGAATGCGCATCATGTTATCAAAAAGCTTGGCGTGGTCTGGATTATTTGCTTCACAGTCCCAGCTAGATGCATTGTGTATAACAGCCTTTAAGGATTGGGTATGGGCTTTCAATGTATTAATAAACTCATTAATTCCCGCATCAGTACTGAAATCGGCATGGATACAAGTCACTCCCTGCTGCGCTAGTTTTTCTACGGCATCATGGCGAGTACGATAAGTAATAATCACTTTTTGCCCTTGGGTTAAGTAATGCTGAGCAAGGGCTAGGCCGATTCGTTGGCCTGCACCAGTAATTAAAATAGGCGATGTCATATAATGCAGTGTTCTCTTTGGCAAGTTTTTAATAAATATTAGTACGTTAAGTGCAATGTGTACGTAATATTTGAGTAGGGCGATCAAAAAAGCAATTAAACTAGATGCTGTTAATTGCTTTTTATATCACTTATATCAATCGTAAATTGTTGGTATTGGCTGGCGTTTATGTTGCGTGCGCAGATATATACCGATTAACTTTTGCTCCACCTCTTCAGAGACAGGTTTGCCCTCTAAAAAATCATCAATTTGGTTGTAACTTAAACCAAGCGCTTCTTCGTCGGTGAGGCCCGGTCGGTCGCTTTCTAAATCGGCTGTAGGGGCTTTTTCAACAAGCACTGCTGGCGCACCTAGGGCAGTCGCTAGTGCGCGAACTTGGCGCTTAGATAAACCAAAAAGAGGCGCTAAATCACAAGCACCATCGCCAAATTTAGTGTAAAAGCCTGTAATGTTTTCTGCGCTATGATCGGTACCTACAACTAAGCCTTGGCTAAAACCGGCAATTTCGTATTGAGAGACCATACGTTGGCGTGCTTTAACGTTACCTTTAATAAAATCTATTTGAGCTTGCTCTGGTAATGCGTCACCGCTGCTAGTCATTGCGATTAACACTTGCTCATGTAACGCATCAGCAGCAGGCTGAATATTAACGGTCATACGCTTACTTGGCTGAATAAAATCTACCGCCATTTGTGCTTCGTCTTCATCAGCTTGCACGCCGTAAGGTAGGCGCACAGCAATAAATTGATATTTGTTGGTGCTGTGTTCTTCATTTAATTCGTTAACAGCTAATTGGCATAAACGGCCGCAAGTTGAAGAATCAACCCCGCCACTAATACCAAGCACAAGCGAGCGTGAGTGGGCTGCAACTAAACGTGCTTTTATAAAGTTAACTCGACGAGAGATCTCAGCGTTTACATCAATGGTTGGCTGAACTTTCATTTCAGCCATTATTTCGGCGCGCATTGCCGGCTCCTTGTAAGATTTTAAATGTGATACGCAATAAACTTATTATGTGATTTAGTTTTACTTATTTAAAGCCCTAAATGTGCTTTTATCTGGTTAAGTTCTGCTTTTAACTCTTCTACTTCGCGTAATAAATCGTTTAGCTCTTTATCTTTAATGGCTTCGCTGGGTAAATTAATGGTATCGCTATCAGGCGTAATTGGTTGCTCACCAAATAAATGAATATATCGGCTTTCACGTTTACCTGCTTCGCGCGGTAACTTGGCAACTTGCTCATTTTCAATTAATTTATTTAGCGCATTTTCAACTTCATCTACATTATTAAAATCAGCGAGACGAGCGCTGCGTGTTCTTAATTCACCGGGTGTTTGGGCGCCGCGTAACAGCAATAGGCAAATAATGGCACGTTGTTGTGCTGAAAACTGTAAGCTACTAAATTCGGTATTACAAAAGCGGTGGTCGTATTTATTTACTCGCCCCGAAAGTGCTTCATCAACAGTAACTAGGCGCATGTCACTAAGTTCATCTAGCGCAACTTGCACATCACTTTCGGTTAAATTAAGAACAGGATCGCGATTCGATTTTTGATTACATGCATTGGTTAACCCATTCAGTGACAAAGGATAATGCTCTGGTGTAGTGCTTTGTTTTTCTAGGAGACAACCAATAACACGTTGTTGGTGTGGTGATAACTGCATAAGTACCCTTAAAAATATTAATTGTTAATGCTAATTAGTGGTAAGCCTCATTTAACTGCCAAGCCAGTGCTGCAACTTGGGTTTTAAGGCGGCCATATCAAGCGGCTTAGTTAAGTAATCGTCCATGCCCGCAGCAATACATTTTTCTCTATCGCCTTGCATGGCATTAGCCGTTAAAGCAATAATTGATACAGCATTATATTTTTCACCTGCTCCGCCTTGTCTGATTGCCTGCGTGGCTTGATAACCATCCATTATTGGCATTTGGCAATCCATTAAAATAAGTTTATACGGGTTATTTTGTTTGGCGTTTAGTTTGCTAATTGCTTGCTCACCATTTTCAGCAATATCAAAGATCACCCCGGCCTCTTTTAACAATGCAGAGGCCACAACTTGATTTATCTTATTGTCTTCTACTAACAATAAAACGGGCTCTGATGAATCTTTAATAGGTGCTTTTGTAAGTGTATTAGTGAGTTGCGCCTGATTTAATTGCTGCTCTAAAAACTTTTCATTAGTGAGTGAATCAAACAGATCTGATGGCGTAAGAGGTTTAAAAATCATGCAGTCGACATTCATTTTAAGCGTTGATTCTTTTTGTGAATAACTCATTGGCGCCATAATTACTGATTTACATTTAAACTTTTTAATAAAGTTTTGTAAGGCGGTTGTTTGCGTTTTTGCAGCAACAGAAAAAAAGTGATAATCAACTAAAATTGCATCGTATGAACGAGTCGTCTCTTCTAAATGTATCAGCACCTCATTATAGTCATTAATAAACTCCACATGGGCCCCCCTAAATTGTCAGCTGTTTAGTGGCTATACTGGTATTTAAGTGGCACTCATCAATAAATAAAATACGTTTGTTGTTTATTAGGTGGCTTGGTAAATCTTGCTCTTTACTTAATCTAGGCTGTATTTTTACACTAAATGAAAACGTACTGCCTTCGCCTTCAACACTGTTGACACTGACGCTTCCGCCCATTAATTCACATAGTTGTTTTACTATCGTTAGCCCAAGGCCTGTACCGCCAAATTGGCGCGTAGTTGAAGTGTCGGCCTGTGTAAATGAATTAAATAATGATGTTTGCTGGTTTTTATTAATACCAATACCAGTATCAATTACTGAGCACTCTAAAAAGGATCCATCGGTGGAGTCGTCCACTCTGGCTATAATAATAACGTCACCATTTTTAGTAAATTTAACAGCATTACCAATCAAGTTATTAAGAATTTGCCTAAGCCTATTCGGGTCACTAATTATTTCACTTACTGTAATTTGGGTTGCGTCTAAAATTAGTTTTGTATTGTTTTGCTCTACTTTTAGTGCAAACGATTCAACCACTTCACCTAATAATTTTGGGAGATTAAATTGAATACTATCAATATTAAGTTTACCCGCTTCCATTTTTGAGAAGTCTAATATGTCATTAATAATATTAAGCAATGATTCGGCAGATGATTGCGCAAGCTCTATATGATGTGCTTGTTGTTGATCTAACTTTGTTTGCTTAATTATATTTAGCATGCCTAGCACCCCATTCATAGGAGTGCGAATTTCGTGGCTCATAGTTGCTAAAAATTCACTTTTTGCTGCCACCGCTTGTTCGGCTAATTCCTTAGCTTCTACTAATTCTTGTTCTGCTTCTATGCGTTGCTGGCTTGAATGTAAACTACCTATAAGTGTAGCCACTGTGATTAAAAAACTTTCTTCGTTTTTTGTCCACAAGCGTGTGGTTTTGCATTGCTCAGCACATATTATTCCTAATACTCCGTTGCCGGCAGGGATTGTTACGCACAGCATCGATTTTATTTCTAACGGCAATAAGTAATATGGCGACAAAGGAGATAGCGCTGAATTATGAATAACGTCGGGAATATTAAAAACAGCTTGGTGATCAAGCATATTAAAAAAGTCAGGAAGGTGTTTTCTAAGCCAGGTTAGTTCAATGCTTTCGGCTTGTGTTAATTTATTATGCAGTGCGAATGGAATTAACTGTGTGCGATCTTCGTTATAAAAACGAATACTAGCACGCTCAATTTTTAAAGCATGGCAAATAGCCTCAGTGAGTATGTCTTTTGATTGGCTAAGTTTACCGTTTAAAATGAGCTTATTAACCGTTAATGAGGCTAACGTTTCATTGTGCAGCGCTGTAAAGCTGTTTTCTAATTCAATTTTTTTACGGGTATCAATATTTTGTAGCGAACCAAAAATACGCACACATCGACCATTTTTATGTTCAGCTTCTGCGTTAACAAGTACCCATACCGCTTCCCCTTCACCGTTTATTACCTCTAGTTCAACTTCATAACTATGGCCATATTTAATAGCACGTTCGAGTAGAGGTTTGATCGTTTCTCTGCTTTCGCCCTCTTTAAAATAGCTTAAATCTTCAGGCCATTGTGGCTGGGTATTGAGTGGGTATTTAAACAGTTTTTTAGTCATATCTGACCAATAAACTTGCTTGGTTTCTAAATTAAACGACCACGCACCTATTTGCGCCAAATCGCTCATGGTTTCTAGCATTCTTTCGTTTTTTTGCTGACGGTCAAGCATTTTTAAAAAGAACAAAAATGCCCATGTAAGTAACGCACAAATAATAATTATTGCTAAACGTAATGGCCAAACTGCTGAGTTGGGTGGGCTCCAGCCCTGCTTGGGTGCAACGTATAACTGCCAGCTTCCGCCTTGAAAGTTTAACGAAAATGCGAGGGGATCTTGATTTAATATTGCGGCGTCACCAAAAAAAAACTCGCCTTTATCGCCCAGCCCATTTCTGCCTTGGAGTGCAACGTTATATTTTTCTTTAAGATCTAAAATACCGGCGTTTTTATAAATTTTATTAATATCTAGAACAACAGAAAGTAATCCCCAAAAATTTTTATCAGGCGGGGTATAGACTGGCACACGCGCTATGAGTGCCTCACCTCCTTGCACTAGCGTTAACGGGCCAGCCATTATAATTGTGTTGGTGTCTCGCGCTTTAATAGCGTCAGCGCGTTGATTTTTATTCGCCAGCAAGTTGAGGCCCAGAGCCGCTTCATTTCCTTCAAGCGGGTAAGTCATTTTAATAATCATATTGGGTGCACCGCCAATATTTCTAAGCTCTTTTGATGTATTAAAAAGGGGGGCTGCAATTTGTGCAAAGCGTTCTTGATTTAAGTTAGGCTCTGCAGAAACAGCCACGCCTAAGCCGCGTACTAACTGGATGTTAGAAATTAAAATGGCTTCTAGTTGTGCTCTATAGGTGCTTACATCGGAGAGGATTTGAAGGCGATGAGCGTCTTTCACGCGAGTGTAATTAATGCGCTCTAGTACAACACTAATAAGCAGTAGTAGTGTCATCGATAACCAAAAAGTTCGGTTATAGTTGTGCGCACTTGCTTTTTTATTGTTAGTTGGTGGCATTAGCTACTATTGGCTTGAATTTAGGCAATTCCACTATAGCTATTTATTGTGCAAATTAAAATGACGCTTATGCATAAGCGCCATTTTATTTTTATAATTAACGATCTAAATATCAAGAATCGCTAACATCACGTGCCCAATGATTTTGTTTAGCTACATGTAACTTTCGGTAGCCATCAAGTAGCGCTGCATGCTTTTTAAAGCCTTCAAGCGATAAGCCTGGGAAGGTTAAACCATTAAATAATGTACGGCCTTCAGCAATTTCAATTGCAAGCGCTACGTTGTCGCTACCAAACATTAAACCCAGTGCGTCTTGGTAGTCGGCGTATTCACGCTCGTCATCGTATTTAATTTCAAGAATGGCTTTTAAGCAGCGGAAATGGCGCATTGCCTCTTCGTTTACTTGGCCTGTATGCAGTATCCAATCAACCCAATCAATTGCTTCTTCGCTGCCTGCGGCTAAACATAGGTGCGCTTTAAGCTCACCAATACGTAGCGTATGCCAAGGTGTATCGGCATCGGTTGCAAGGCCAATAAACTCTGCTGCGCGAATAATATCACTGTGGCCGGCTTCCTCTAAGCTATCGTAAATGTCCATCCATTGCTCAGCATCGTACTGATCAAGCGATAGGAATGCTTCACGGAATTTAGCGCCTTCGTTGTTGTTACGCCAAATCAGCTCATCTACTGGGTAAATGTCTGACATGCCCGGTACTAAAATTCGACATGCATACACGTTTAAGTGCGTGTAATCCATAATGTAAATGTCGTGGTTCATGCTATGAATTAAATCTGTACAGAAGTTGTATTCTTGCTCTGTTGTACCGCTGAAGTCCCAGTGTACAAAGTCAAAATCAGGTGTTGCACGGAAAAAGTCATGCGATATTAAACCGCTAGAATCAATAAAGTGCAGTTCAATGTTTTCAGGCGTTGCTACTTCGTCGTTATCAAATGTAGCCGGTTGGAACACATCAAGCTGATCAAGGCGACGACCTTGTAAAAGTTCTGTAACGGTACGCTCAAGGGCTACTTCAAATGAAGGGTGAGCACCAAACGAGGCAAATACAGAGCCATCTGTTGGGTTAATCAGCGTTACGCTCATTACTGGGTATTTACCGCCTAGTGATGCATCGGCGATACGTAAATGAAAACCATGGCTACGCAGTTCTTCACACGCTTCGTGAATTTGTGGGTACTGCTTAACAACCTCTTCAGGCACGATTGGTAAACAAATGCCTTCAGCAATAATACGGTTTTTAATAGCGCGTTCAAATACTTCAGACAAGCCCTGAACTCGCGCTTCAAACTTGGTGTTACCTGCGCTCATACCGTTAGATACAAAAATATTACCAATCACGTTTACTGGAATGTACACGTCTTGGTTATCGCGTTGGCGCGTGTATGGCAATGTACAAATGCCGCGCTCGTTATTACCTGAGTTAAAATCAAAAAGGTGTGATGCATTAAGTTCGCGCTCTGGGTCAAAGTAATCCCACAGGCTTTCATCCATTATGCCCTCTGGCACTTCTTCACCTTCAACTTTAAACCATTTTTCGTTTGGGTAATGAGTAAACTCGCCGTTGGCAAATTCTTCACCTAGGTAAAAGTCAGCAAAAAAGTAGTTACAGCTTAAACGCTCAAAATATTCACCAAGTGCAGAAGCAATAGATGCTTTATCAGTTGCACCTTTACCATTAGTAAACATAACACCGCAGTCGCTGTCTTTAATATGAACCGAATAACAGTTAGCTACAGGGTTAAGCCAAAGCGCCTCTTCAACATTAATGTTTAAGGCTTTAAGCTTGTTTTGCATGGTAGAGATTGACGATTCTAAATCGCGGTCTTTACCTTTGATAAACGTTTTTTCAGTCATATTGATCTCAACTAGTTCTGCACGATGTGTGGAAGTGACATTATCGTGGATTTTGATGTTTATTTCATCCTTTGCGAGCAAGATCATGATTATTTAATAAATCTGTGGTTATTATATAAGCAACGCAAAGGGTGGAAGGGCAACTCAATGTATAAACTAATCAAACGCTTGTTGTTATTAATTGTAATTTTAGGGCTGAGTGGCACCGCTGT
>NZ_NTLW01000181.1:0-19568 GCF_002632075.1 Pseudoalteromonas sp. ESRF-bin5
TATTTAATACCATGGGAGAAATAGGGTTACTGGTTGGTTTATTGTTTTTTGTTTTGATGTCGATAGCGTCTGTGACCTCGACTATTTCGTCTACTGAAATTCCGGTTGCGTTTTTAGTTGAAAACCACAATGTAAACCGAACTAAAGCCACGTGGTTGGTAAGCTTAGTGGTTTTAATATGTGCGAGTGCAATTATAGTAAACTTTGATTGGTTATTTGGTTTAGTTATTATGGTGTTTACTCAGTACCAACTCCCGTTAATGGGGTTGTTTTATTTTATAACGGTTGGCTGGATGTTCAAACGAGGTAATAAGTTACACCAAGCTAGCACTGGCGCGCATTTTTGGTTTGCCCAGTATATTCGTTTTGTATGCCCAATATTAATGACCTTGGTGTTTGCAAACGTCGCGTTTGGTTAATAACTTAATGCAACGAGACTAAAAAGCCTCCGTCGGGGGCTTTTTGCATTTTAAAATGCTGATCGTGATATTTAAAATATTGATATAGCTTACTTACGCCTAGCTGCTTTTTTGTAATGTTGAATATTCGATGAAGATAGGTACCAACATCCACTGTTTCAGAGAGTCCAGTTTTTGCATGTTGTGTGTTCTCAACGGCTTCTTTCACCAGTGCTAAATGGTAGGTATCAACAGAGGCAATACTTTTATTTTTTACTTTAGGTATGGTGTTTTGTTTACCTAAAATATAAAAATCATCAAAATAGTGTTTAGCGCTCGCTGTATTATTACCAAACCCTATTACTTTTTTACCATTTCGTCTTAAAAAGTGCACTAGAGCCGCAAAGTCAGAATCAGATGACGCTATTGCAAAAGTGTCAATCGGCGAGACATACAATGACTCCATAACCCCGACAGTTAACGCAATATCGGCAGCATTACTTTTCGATTTTACAAGTTTTTCTTGGTACACCATTTCTATAGCAAAGCGCGAGCATATATTCACCCAAGGTTTTAGCTGTACTGCCCCAAAGTTGCCATATGCTTTTTTAACCTCAATATGTTCAAACTTAGCCATTATTTGCTCTATGTATTTATGGCTTATATTTTCTGCATCTATGAATAACGCTGTTTTTTTCCATTTAAACACCTGCTAAAAAAGCCATTAAATATAACTAATTGATACCACTGCAATGCATATTTTGGCAAGTGTAAATGGCTATAAATGTTAATTTTTAAAAACGGAGTTAGTAAGCGGTTTACTCTGTTCAACCTCAAGAGCATTTGTAATGGTAGTGTTTGCTATTTCGTTGAGCGCTTCTTGAGTAAAAAAGCCTTGATGCCCGGTGATCAGGACATTTTTAAAACCAACTAAACGAGAAAATATATCGTCTTGGTTTATTTCGTCGCTGTGGTTTTTAAAAAACAGTTCGGATTCTTGCTCGTATACATCTAGTCCTAAGTAACCTAGTTTTTGTGTTTTAAGTGCTTGTATGCAGGCTTTGCTGTCGAGTAATGCACCACGTGAGGTGTTGATAAGCATAACGCCGGGCTTCATTTTAGCGAAAGCATGTTCATCGATTAAATGATGGGTTTGATCGTTTAGTGGGCAATGCAGCGAAATAATATCGCTTTGGGTAAGTAACGTGTTTAAGTCGGTAATGGAGTAGTTACCCGGTATTGCATTTGGGTCGCACACTAAAACGTTTGCGCCAAATCCATTGAGTATATTACACAGTGCTAAGCCAATTTTTCCGCACCCAATAATGCCCACTGTTTTGTTATGCAAGTTAAAGCCAAGTAACCCGTTTAGATCAAAGTTGTCTTCGCGCACGCGGTTGTAAGCTTTATGTGTTTTTCGGCTCAGTGTAAGCATAAGCGCAATACAATGCTCAGCTACGGCTTCGGGACTGTATGCGGGTACACGCAAAACATGAATGTTATGTGCTTTTGCCGCATCTAAATCAACATTATTAAAACCGGCACAGCGCAGTAATATAGTATTTACACCTTGGGATGCTAATAGCTTTATAACTTGGGCATTAACTGTATCGTTTACAAATACACACACTGCATTGTAATTGCTTGCTAACACCGCTGTTTGCTCGTTAAGCGATTGCTCAAAATAGGTTATTGCTAAGCTGTTATGAGTTGCAATACTGTGTTCAAAAAAAGGTTTTTCGTACTTTTGCGCGCTAAAAAAAGCAATGTTCATGGTATGGCTCCAACAATTTGGTGCGTTTAAAATAGTAAACCTGTTTAAATTAAACTACGTTACTGCCATGTGCTCAAGTAGCGATTACTTTTTATTTACAGCGCTGTGCGCCTATTTAAAGCAGACATAATGGGTGTTGCTTTTATGTCACTTGGTTCAACGGCTTTCTGTAGGTGTGTTTCGATAACCTGTTTAAGTGTTTCAGGTTTAGTACGCGGTGCATAGCGAGCGACTAATTGCCCCTGTGAGTTAATTAAAAACTTTGTGAAATTCCATTTTACTGCACGGTTTTGTGAAATACCGCGGGTATGGCATTTTAAATAGCTAAATAAAGGGTGAGCGTCTGGGCCATTTACCATAACTTTACCAAATACTTTAAACGAAACACCAAACTGCATTTGGTAAAAGTCTCTGATAGCTAAATTATCAAGTGGCTCGTTTTGCCCAAACTGGTTACATGGGAATGCAAGTACCGTAAAGCCACGATCCTTGTACTCTTGGTATAGCTTTTCTAGAGCATTTAATTGCATTGAAAAACTACATTTACTGGCTGTATTGACAATGAGTACGGTTTTGCCTTTTAACTCGCTTAAAGAAAAATTCTCACTGTTATAAAGTGGTGCATTAAACTGATAAATACTATCCATTGGTTACCTACTTAATTTCCAATTGATGGAAATTTTACAAAGACTTTCATTCGCTTTTTTGTTGGCCGGTTGACATAATCGGGACCTAGTTTCTAAGTTAGCAGTTAAATAGGTCATTTTTATGTCAATGAAAGTCGCATTTATAGGTTTAGGCGTAATGGGTTACCCAATGGCGGGGCATTTAGCCAATAAAGGGCATAGCGTATGTGTATTTAATCGTACGCAATCAAAGGCGCAAAGTTGGGCTGAACAGTACAAAGGAAGCGTTGCAGATACCCCACGCGAAGCCGCTCAGGGCGCTGATATTGTGTTTATGTGTGTGGGTAACGACGACGATTTACGTTCTGTAGTTTATGGTGACAATGGCGTTTTGGCGGGTATGTTACCGCACACCATATTAGTTGATCACACAACAACCTCTGCAGAAGTTGCCCGCGAAGTAGCTGCAAAAGCGGCGCTGCAAAATATTGACTTTATCGATGCGCCAGTGTCCGGCGGACAAGCCGGTGCAGAAAATGGCGTTTTAACGGTAATGGCTGGTGGCAATGAAGCCGTATTTGCAAAAGTACAGCCTGTAATGGCGGCGTTTAGCCGTTTTAGCCAATTGTTAGGCGGCGTAGGCTCGGGCCAGCTTTGTAAAATGGTTAATCAAATTTGTATTGCCGGTGTTGTACAGGGTTTAGCCGAGGGATTACATTTTGCTAAGCAAGCAGGCCTTGACGGTGAAAAAGTAATTGAAACCATATCAAAAGGCGCTGCAGGATCGTGGCAAATGGAAAACCGCTACAAAACAATGTGGGCAGGTGAGTACGAGTTTGGTTTTGCCGTAGATTGGATGCGCAAAGATTTAGGCATTGCGCTTGATGAAGCTAAAAACAATGGTGCGACGTTGCCAATGACTGCAACGGTCGACCAATACTACGCAGATGTACAAGCACTTGGTGGCGGCCGATACGATACTTCAAGCCTACTTGCACGAATAGAGGCGCTGCATAAAAAATAACTATGTATGTGTTTTAAATTAAACAGGTTTCGCGTTTAACTTGTAGACGCGAAGCTTGCCTGCGTGATGTGCAAAGCCCATAAGTAATTTATTCACAAAAAGGGTAAGAGTCGCTGCGCTTTTAGAGGCAGTGATAGTGCTAAAAAGGTTGTTGTTGGTCTGTATGTTTTCTCATTTACTTCTCATTTGTTCTCTTTGTGCAAAAATTTTTTATTCTAAAGCTTCGCTTTTCACATCAGCAAGCTCTACATCTACCGCTCAGGTGTATATATGGGTTTTGCTTTTAGATGCGCTGCTTGCTAGCGTGAAGGGCAAAGCCCGTAAGTGATTTATTCACAAAGAGGATAAGAGGCGCTGCGCTTTAGAGGAAGAGATAGTTCTAAAAAGGTTTATGTTTATATGCCCTCTCGTTTACTCCTCACTCGCTTCTCTTTGTAGATTATTTTTTATTTAAAAAGCTGCGCTTTTCACGTGAGCAAGCTCTCCGTCTACCGCGATGGTGTAGATATGGGTTTTACTTGTAGACGCGAAGCTTGCTTGCGTGATGGGCGAAGCCCATAATAATTTAAACAAAAACGCGACGCTTTAGTAATTAAAGCGTCGCGTTTTTAATGCGCTATACAAATAAACTAAAAGAAAATTACATGCTTTGCGCGTAGTTATACAAAGCCTTTAAGATGGTCAGGTTTTTTTCGCTGTCGTCGTGCTCATGTGCCAAGTTTTCAAGGGTGATCATAAAATCTTGAGCGCTGATTGAGGGTTGATCTTCTCCGTGCATTAACTTGTTTTGGCAATACTGGCGCCATTGGTCAAGCTCCTGCTGGTTGAGCGTTTCTGGCCAATTGCGTGCACGGTATCTAAACAGTAATGTATTGAACTTTTTATCTTCAAAATCTAAATTTAAACCCGCTAGCTCGTCTGGCTTAGCATCGCGTATAATCGCAAATTTTGCTTTGTCGGCATGGCTTGTAAAGCCATCGTAAAGTAAGTAATCAATGTTAGTGGTCGCGCTGTAATCGCCTTTTTCGTTAAACACTTCAGTAACTTTATCGCGAAGCTCGGTATTGGCTTTTAAAATAGCTAAATTAGCGAGGCACTGCTCGCGGTCAATGCCTAAACGGGCTGCGTTTTCAGGCAATAATGTTTTTGCAGGCGCTAAAATAGGGCACTTGTTTAAATGCACCAGTTTTAAGCCAACAGGTAAATCGCCCTCGGCTAAATCAACGCGTTTGGTGTATAAACGTTTGCGTAATTCTTCTACATTTAAATCAAGCAACACTTGCGGGCTTTGGGTTAAATCAAAACAAATAACGGCGTTTTTATTTACCGGGTGAAAGCTCATTGGCGCCACCCACGTAGTACAACCCTGTGTTGCAGGAATACGCGACGATGTATGTACCAGCGGCGTCATGTTAAATACATCAACCAACTCGCCAAGCGCTTTTTTATTACGCAACCCAAAAAAGAAGTTATAAAGCTTTGGCTGTTTTTCTTTTATTAGCTTAGCCAATGCAATAGTGGCCGTCACATCGCTTAGCGCATCGTGCGCAGCAGCGTGTTCAATACCATTAGCTACAGTTAAATGCTCTAACTTAAAGCTTGGGCTACCGTCTTCTTTTAACGGCCATTCAATACCTTCAGGGCGAAGCGCATAACACGCACGGACCAAATCTATAATATCCCAGCGGCTATTATTGTTTTTATATTCACGCTCGTACGGGTCGTAAAAGTTACGATAAAAGCTATAACGGCTTACTTCGTCATCAAACCGAATACTGTTATAACCAGCCACACAGGTGTTTGGTGCACTAAATTCGGCATGAATTTTTGCTATAAACTCAGCCTCAACCAAGCCTTTTTTCATCGCCACTTGTGGCGTTATACCGGTAATTAAACATGCCTCAGGGTGAGGCAAGTAATCCGCTTGCGGCTTACAATATTCAATAAGCGGCTCGCCAATAATGTTTAAATCAAGATCGGTACGAATACCTGCAAACTGGCTCGGCTTATCCTTTTGAGGGCTTGCCCCCCAAGTTTCATAATCGTGCCAATAGATTGTTGCTTGATTTTGCTCTTGATATGCCATAGTAAACCCTGAGTAGTTAACTTAAAAACGCCTAAATATGCGCCAAGTTACTAAAATAATGAATTATTTAGATTATGGCATATGGGCGAGGGAGTTTATAGGTTTGGGTGATAAATGATGTATCGCATAAAAATACAAGGCAGTGCTAAATGAACGGGTTAATTTCCTCTCGTTATTGGGACGCTTTCGCTTAACGCAGTTGTTATAAGTTTTATGGCAGCTTGAAATATGATTGCTTATTAAAAGTTGCTCTGCTTATAAGAATCAGTTAACCATAGAGTATGAAAACTTTCTAAGATAAGGTGTCCGGCTAGAGTGCAGCAGTTCAATTTGATATCACAGCTTATGACAGAGCTAAATCACCCGCCCCATGATAGGCTGGTGATTTTCTGTTTAGTGTTAGTATTAAGCTTCACTGCCAGTAACTACGGTTTTAGTGTTTGATTGCTCACTAAAAGTAAGTGCCTCATTAAGTTTTTCAAATGGAAATACTTTAGGTAGATCAGTGATTAGGGGTTGGTTATCTAACTGTTTTATTAATGCCTCACCCTCTTTTATAAGTTCAGCCCAGTCTTGCTCATCGCCATAGTTGTGCAACGCGCCAAGAGCAACTTCATGATAAGAGATTGAGTTGGTAAATGCAGGGAATAGCGGTTCCTCAACCCTATCTTGAATACAGACTAAGTGGCCGTTAGCTTTAAGGTAGCTTGCAAGTTTAGTAGCACTTTGCTGGCCTTTAGCATCAAATACGGCGTGGTATAGTTGCTGGCATTGGCTTTGCTCCCTCAGCACTTTATTTACACCAAGTAATATGGCCTCTGTTTTATTCGCACTTGGGCTGAGTAAATCGATTTTAACGCCATTTTTATGAAGTAGCTGTATAAGGATTTTGGTGACTGCACCAAAACCAGAGACCAACACCTTTTTATTTTGCATGCTTGGCACTTTATTAAATGCCTGTATTGCAGTGAGCATGGGGCACGGTAAGCTTGCAGCTTTAGATAAAGAAAAGCTTTGTGGGAGTCTCATTACTCGTTGAAATTTTAACACTGTGTATGTTGCAAAACTGCCAGGTAAAAGCAGCGATTGATGATAACAAACCGAGCTGCCTATAAACTCTTTAGGTACGCTTGCGCCTGTTTGAATAACAATTCCAGCGCCATCCACACCGGGTGTAAAACCGGGTGGCCAAGCTAATGGATTGGCTTTTATAAATTTCCAATCAACAGGGTTTATACCCATTGCTTTATTTAAAACAACAATTTCATTTTCGTTTATGTTTAAAGGTGGCGCAATTGAAGATAGAAGCAGGGGTGAGCCTGCCTCTTCAAACTGCCACGCTAAATCGCAGCTGTTCATTTTAGTTATCCCACTGTGGAGAAAAGTCAGGTGATGCTTGGCGATCGTTTTTATTTAATTGATCAATCGCGGCTATTTCTTTAGCACTAAGTGTTAAATCAGGGCCAGCTAAATTTGTAATCAGATTACTTCTTTTAGTTGATGAAGGAATCGTTGTTAATCCATTCGCAAGTGCCCACGCAATAACAACCTCAGAAGGCGCCTTATTATGACTCTTGGCAATATCAATAATGGTTTCATCTTTGAGAACTTTACCAACAGCAAATGGCATATAACCTGTCACATGAATGTTATTTTCACTGCAAAACTCGCGTAATGACTCGTTTGTTAAGTAAGGGTGTACTTCTACTTGGTTAGTAAAAATTTCACCGTTAGGCAAAATAGCCATAGCCTGTTTAAGCAAATCAATAGTGAAATTTGATACGCCAATATTTTTAGCAAGGCCTAGCTCTTTAGCTTTAACTAGCTCACCTAAATATTCTTCCATCGGTTCATCGTTCTCTGGAGATGGCCAGTGTATCAATAACAAATCTACATAATCAGTTTGCAGTTTACTTAGGCTTTCTTTAACACTATCAATGAATGATGCTTTATTTAAGTTAGCATTCCATACTTTTGTAGTAATAAAAATATCGGCTCTAGGTATGCCGCTGTCGCTAATAGCTTGGCCTACTTGCGCTTCGTTGCCATAAATTTGTGCAGTATCTATATGCTTATACCCAACTTCTAACGCCATTTTTACAGAGTTGTAAGCCACTTCGTCTTCTAAGCGAAAAGTACCCATACCTAATTTTGGCATTGTGTTTAAATTTATGTTCATTAGTTGTCCTTTATTTATGAAAAACGGGTAAGACATTTTTTGCTATGTCTTCCATGCTTTGTTCGATATTTATTTCATTGCGTCTAAAGTGAAGGCCAATATGATCTACGCCAGCAGCCTTCATACTGTTTAGCTCTTTTATTAAGCCATTGACTCCGGTTCTAACCCCAAAGTGGTGTCTTTCAATGGGTGCGTCTGGGTTGTCTACAAAATCTAAATGAATAAAGCTTACATAAGGTTTGTCACCTGCAACGCTTCGCCATAGAGCTACACGTTTTACATGATCGTCAGGTGTACCTGGATACGCTAACCATCCATCGAGGTTTTCACCTATAAATTGCGGCGATTGTTGTGCAAGGCCTGCGGCGTAAATAGGGTATTGCGCTACTTGAGGGTATATTTTTTGCCCTGGTTGTAATTTAGAGTCAGACTCATCCTTTAATACCTCAATAGCTTCTCTAAAAAGCTGGCCACGAGCGGCGTAATCAACATTAAATAAAGGATATTCTGAGGGTCTATCACCACTTGCTACACCTAAAATTAAGCGGTTGTTGCTTAGCTCAGCCATTGTGTTCGCTGATTTTTTCACAAGCCAAGGCTGTCTTAATGGCAGAACAACAGCCGCAGTACCTAGTAAAATATTGTTTGTAATACCCGCTAAGTAGCCTAAGTATGTAAACGCTTCAAATACTTGTGCAGCATCGCCAAAGTTAGGGTCGTACAGTGGCACGTCTCTTACCCATGCAGTACTAAAGCCAAGCTCATCAGCTAATATAATGCGCTCTTTATGCTGTGACATATCAGGCACACCAAAAGGCTTGCCTTCTTTAATACGTTTTTTTTGGCCATCTCTTGACCAATCATTGTCTAGTGGCAGTTCAACACCAATTGAAAAGCCCAAGTTTTTTAATTTATCAATAGTCATAATCAATCTCTTTCGAAGAAAAAATTCGGGATTAAATTTAAATAGCTTTCACTTGTTCGCGTGAATCTAGAAACCCCGATAGTCGTGTTAATACAATGGCAAATATAACAATTGATGCGCCCACCCAAGGGGTGTCCATTAACTCCATGTCTTCTACAACAACACCGCCAATGATTGAGCCAATTGCAATACCGACATTAAAGGCCGCTATATTTAAACCTGATGCAACATCTACAGCATTAGGCGTATGTTTTTGTGCTAGCTGCACAACATAGACTTGCAGACCTGGTACGTTACCAAAAGCGAAGGCGCCCCAAATAAGTAGTGTTAAAACAGCGCCAATTTGATTGCCTGCCGTAAATGTAAATACAAAAAGAATGATAGCGAGTGCGCTAAAAATACCTGTTAACGCTTTTACTGGTCCCATGCGGTCAGCTAGTTTTCCACCCCAAATATTGCCTATTGCTACTGAAATTCCGTAAACAAGCATAATTAAGCCAATTGAACTGGATTCGAAACCAGAAACCTGCTCTAAAATTGGCGCTAAATAGGTAAAGGCCACAAACGTGCCGCCATAGCCGACTGCTGTAATGGCGTACACTAAAAGTAATCTAGGTTGTGTTAGCACTTTTAGTTGCTCTGAGATTTTTGCGGGTACCGCTTTTTTTAAGTTTGATGGTACGAGAATTGCGCTACCAATAAGTGCGATTAAGCCCAATATAGAAACGATTAAAAATGTTGCTCTCCAGCCAAGCTCTTGCCCAATCCACGTACCTAAAGGTACACCGGTTACTAGGGCTACAGTTAAGCCAGTAAACATGATTGCGATTGCGCTGGCTTCTTTTTCTTTGGCAACTAAGCTCGTTGCAATAGTTGAACCAATAGAGAAAAACACGCCATGAGCCAACCCTGTTAGGATCCGGGCCACTATCAAGGTTTCATAACTTGGGGCTTGCCAAGCAAGTAGGTTACCTGCGACAAATAAAGCCATTAAAACCAATAAAACTGATTTACGATTCCAACGACCGGTTAATGCTGTTAGCACTGGCGCACCAATAGCTACACCGAGTGCGTATAAGCTGACTAATAAGCCTGCTGATGGTAGTGAAACACCTAAGTCTGCTGCAATAGTTGGTACTAGGCCAACAATTACAAACTCAGTTGTTCCTATAGCGAATGCGCTGAGTGTAAGCGCCAATAATGCTAAAGGCATTTGTAGTTCCTCAAATAATTAATGTGGGGTAATTTTCATCTAATTTAAGGAGAAGAAACACAGCGTATTTCTCAAAACAATTTTGTTAAAAATGCAAAAGTAAAAATGTTGGTTTGTTATTTTCAATAAAATAAGGGGCTCAGTAGTGGGTTTAATAAAGTTGTTAAAACGGCAGGTTTTATGCGGGTTCAGAGTATGGTGTGTTGGCTAGTATAAATGGTGGAGGGAAGCCACAAAAAACGGCAAACAAGGTGTGATTGCACCTCGTTTGCCGTTAAATAACTATGTCTAAATGGGTTTTACAAAATAGCGACAGGGTTAATTTGCACCTGAGTAGAGCCTTCGTATAGAGGGTGGCCAAGTACGAACATAAATTCCCATGCTTGATCTTTTGCTAGGTCGTCACACAAAATGTTTTCAAGCACGTGCACGCCGTAATTAGTGGCCATCATTTGGTTTACAGGAAATGAAAGACTAGGGTCTTCATGCGGAACGGCTTCAGATGACCAGTTATCGGCACCTACTGCAATAACGCCTTTTTCGGCAAGGTACTTACCACCTTCAACGCCAATACCTGGGCCGCCCGCAAGGTAACGTTCGTTATCTTTACCCATTAAGTCAGACCAACCGGTACAAAATAAAACAACATCGCCTTTTTGAATATCTACGCCTTGTTGTTTGGCTACTGCGTCAATTTCTTTTTTATTAAAGGTGGTGCCTTCGCTCACTATATCTTGGTTAAAATAAGGACGCATATCTAATAATACACCACGAGAAACCATTGGTGGGACTTTCTCTAGACCGAGTTTTTTAACGCCTGTTACAGTCATAAAATCAGATACTTTATGGCCGTTATAATGAACGTTGTCGCGACCATAGTGGGCAAGGCCATTTATTTGTGAGCCTACCCCTGTCCAGCCAATAATTTGGTCATCAACATAGGTAAATTTATTTGTACCAAACGTTTTCTGTTCAGGCTGCGAAGTATGAACTTCAAAGTAACGGTGACGAAACGCTGGAGTATCTTTATTTACCGCCATACCTAAACCGTACACTTTACCTTGTTTTATTAATTTTGATGCTGTTAATACAGAGCTTGGAGTAATGTAATTCATTGCGCCAATTTCATCATCAGCCCCCCACTTTGAGGTAGGTACTTGTTCGGCCGCGTTAACACCAGCAGAAAGTGTAAGTACTGCACTTAGAGCAGTGGCTATTTTCAATTTTTTATGTGCTTTCATATTGCTATTACCTTGTATTTAATTTTAGAGGTGCAAAGCATATTTGCTATGACGTGGCCTACTATATTTAAAACAACGTGAATAATTGATAGTTGAAAACACAAAACTCTTTTTCACTTTTTGCAATTAACGAGCATATTAAAATAATAGTGAATACACCTAATTAAAGCTTATGTAATCACTATAAATAAGAATTAGTTTAATTTTATTATTTCATTTTTAACAAAATAGATTTAACAACAATAGCGTTTTTAGCATTTAGAAACCCTTACATAATCTCCCTGCTTTAAAAAGAGGGCTCACAATAGAGCTTTCTAAATAATTAATTTAGGAGATACACAATGAAAATGAAAAAACACGTACTTGCTATTGCTGCAATCGTTTCAGCCTCACTTAGCTCAGCATCTGTAATGGCAGCAGATTTAGAGTTAGTTGCTAAATTTGAGGACGCTCGTCCGGGTAATCCAACACTTACTGTAGATGGCAAATTAATAGTGACTATGTCTGCACTGGTCAACCCAGATATACATGTGCGAGAAGTGCTGGCTGATGGCTCAACCAAACCCTACCCAAATTTAGAATGGGCCGGAAAAGCGGGCAAGCATGGTAAAGGCATCGCATCTACCATAGGTATAAAAGCCGATACAAATGGTATTTTGTGGGTGCTAGATATGGGCAACAAGCTACACATGCCAAAATTAATAGGATGGGATACGTATGCGAATAAGCTACATCGTTCTATTGTTTTTCCAAGTGGTGTAGTAAATAAACACTCGTTTATTCAAGATATTGCTATAGATACTAAACGTAATCGTGCTTATTTGGCCGATATGACACTTGATAAAAAAACGGGCACTACACCAGCTCCCGCTATTTTAGTCGTGGACCTAGAAACAGGTGAAGTGCGTCGCACATTAGAAAACCATGAGTCTTTCCAATCAGATGGCAAACCTATTTTTGTAGAGGGCAGAATTGTTGCTCATTCAGATAGTAAAGGTGACGCTGTTTATCATCAATACGGCTTAAACCCTATTGCTATCGACCCTCAACAAGAGTGGGTATATTTTGGCCCAATGGGTGGCACCACTATTCACCGTATTCCGGCTGATGCCTTGGCTGATGACTCACTAAACTACGAACAGCTCAGTGGCTTTATTGAATTTTATAGAAATAAGCCACGTACAGACGGCTTTAGTGTTGATGCGCATGGTGATGTTTACGTCACTGACGTTGAAAATAGCGCCATTGGTGTTGTAAAAGAAGATGGCTATCACGTGGTGGTACAAGATGAAAAGCTTTCATGGCCTGATGGCGTTGCCTTAAGCCAAGATGGTTGGTTATATGTAGTAGCTAACCAGCTTCATAATTTACCGGGCTTAAACCAAGGGAAAGACGCGAGTAAGCCTCCGTTTACTATTTACAAAATCAATGTAAATGACGTTGAGTAAATACGCTTAAACCGTCGCTTAATCAATTCACCCCTTTTATTAATTATCAGCGCTTAACCTAAGCGCTGTCCTTATTAACGACAAAGTCACTTAATAAGTCTCTTTGTCGCGGTATTTATGAACTATTTAAAAATCAACCCAACACTGTTAGCTACACTTACTGCATTAGTTACATCAAATGCTTATGCGTCATCACTTAACCAAACAGACATTACGATTGGTGGTTATATAAAAGCAGATTTAATGCTTAGTCATTATAGTAATGGTGCGCCAGATACTAATTCGATTTCTAGGCAATCTTATATTCCAGGGACCATTTCAGGTGATTCAAACAATGGTAAAAATGTTTTAGATTTTCATGCTAGAGAAAGTCGTTTCAATATCGCAGCGCAGAATGATATTGATGGCGTAAAAGTCAGCGGCTTTATAGAGCTCGACTTTATGACGCACTTTGATGGAAGTGAAAGAATTGATAATGGCTACTCTCCACGGCTGAGACTCGCTTATTTAAATTATGATAAATGGACCATCGGGCAAAATTGGTCAACGTTCCAAAATCCATCAGTTTTGCCTGATAATTTAGATTTTTCTAGCGCAGCAGATGGCTCGCCATTTATACGCCAAGGGCAAGTACGTTATACCAATGGTAAGTTTCAAGTGTCATTAGAAAACCCTGAAAGCACGTTCACGAGTGTAGAGACTGAATCAAGGGTAACATCGGGCTCTGGCTGGTTACCTGACGTTGTATTGAGATACAATTTCCTTAATGAAAATAATGCTCAACTTAACCTATCATCTGTTTTTAGGAGGGTTTCTTTGGACTCTAAAGTTAACCAAGACAAAATTAAAGCAGATGAATTCGGTTATGGGGTGAGTTTGGCCGGTAAGTTACCCGTAGGCAATATGGATGACTTTCGATTTACTATTACAGCAGGTGAAGGGCTAGGTCGCTATGCAGCATTAAATTACATTAATGCGGCAACATTAAACGCAGAAGGGGATACCAAACGCATTAGAACGGTGTCTGGCTTTATGGCTTATAGGCATTTTTGGAATGAGAAACTACGCTCTAGTTTAACTTTATCGGGTATTACGGCAGATAATCCAACGGTGATTTCTAATAAAGCGATTAATAAATCAAGCTATTCTGGTTATGTAAATTTACTTTATTCGCCGACTGTAAATACAACCTTTGGCGTTGAGTTAATGCATGCAAACAATAAACAAGAAAATGGTATTGATGTAGAGCTGACTCGATTAATGTTTTCGGCTAAATACAGCTTTTAATAGAAAAATGGGGCAAAGCCCCATTTTTTATAGCCTTATTTTTGTAGAGAAAAAATCTATAAAAGCGCTGATTCTGGATGAGAGAACTGAGTTTTTATTATAAACAGCATGTACATCTTCTCGGGGGTTAGGGCTTAAAATAGAATTAGGCAGTATTTCAACTAAAACTTGTTTTTCAATATCTTTTTTAACCATAAAATCTGACAACACTGCTATACCATTTCCATTTATACACAATTGCCTAATTGCTTCTCCGCTAGTGGCAGTAATAGATGGTTTTAAACTAATAGTATCTTTTAAGAACCAGTTATTCAGTTTTGGGGAGTCTGCAAAACCAATAATTTGATGTTCTTTTAAATCATCAATACAAGTAGGGGCCCCTTTTTTGTTCAAGTAGCGAGGGCTTGCAACAATACGAAGTTTACTTAGTCCGAGCTTTTTAGCGTACAGGTTAGAATCACTGAGTTTTCCTATTCTAATCGCTATGTCTGTCTTTTTTTTGATGAGGTCAACAATACTTTCATTAGACAATAGCTCGAGTGTAATTCCAGGGTAAGCTAGTTGAAAATCTTCTATATACGGAATTAGCTGGTGATATAAAAATGGGCTTGCGGCATCGACCCTCAACTTACCTGCGGGGTTACTTTGTAAGTTATTAAGAGCTTCTTCCCCTCTACTAATTATATCCAACCCTTCTGTTACATATTCTAAAAACAGCTGTCCTTCTTCAGTTAAGTCAATTCGCCGAGTACTTCGATTAAATAAAGTGACTTTCAAATCACATTCTAACCGTGTAATGGCACGTGAAACTTTTGCGACTTGTGAATCTAACTGATTGGCTGCACTTGTAAAGCTACCTGTATTAGCAATAGTGATAAATGTTTCAAGATCTTCGTTTTTTGATTTAATGAGCATAATTAACATACAAAAATGTAAACATTTAGCCAGTTTAATTTACTGATTCATTAATAAATAGGGGTTATTATTGTTGTTTTTAAAAAACAGTTTTGTAATTTTTGTGCATCGATAATGCCTTAATTCATGCTATGTGTTTAAGCAATATTTACTGCACGATAGGTGCAACTGAATGCGGGTTTAAATGATTATTTAGCCGCTGTACTTCTAAAGATTATTAACCCTGTAGGTATAGTTGCGTATTAGACTAAAGTCTATAGGTTAGATTTCTTCACTTATTAGGTTTGTTTTTATCGTTTGTCGGTTTGATGGGAATTCTCTAAAGTTCAGTTGTCGGCAACAAGCACGACTTAACCAAACAGGATTATGACCATGAAAACTTTTATCAAAACTATCGCTCTTAGCTCACTACTTACTTGTTCAGCTGCTGCAATGGCTGATCAAAGTGATTACAAATTAATGGTTATCGAAACTGCAACAGCGCCGCAGCCACTTGAGCAATCATTTAATAGCTGTGCACTTAATGTTAAGTCAAAAAACTATGCACAAGCTGAAGAAGTTTGTACTAAAGCAATTGCGCTTTTAAAGGATGCTGATGCACCACGTTTTAAAGTACGCCAGCTTACTTCATACGCACTAAGCAACCGTGGTGTTGCGCGTTTGAAATCGAATAACGAAACAGCTGCTTTAGCCGATTTGTACGAAGCTAACCAAATGTCTAACAGCACTATGGTATCGCACAACTTAAATCGCGCTAAAGAAGAGCTTTCTTTATAAGCTTTTAGCAAGCATATTTTAAAAAAAGCCCCAGCTAGGTTTAACCTGCTGGGGCTTTTTTGTATCAGCATTATTGTAGTTTGTACGATTAAGTGCTTATTGCTAAGAGTAATTGCATTACCCATAGTTTATTAAATGTAAGTACCTAAAAAGTTGGTATATTTATAATGACGTTAGACTAAAGTCTATAGGTTAATTTTATTCACTTATTGAGTTTGTTTTTATCGTTTGTGAGGTTTGAGCTTTTACTCTAAAGTTCAGTTGTCGGCAACAAGCACGACTCACTTAATTAGGAAAGGCAAACCATGAAACGTAC
The DNA here is from genome assembly GCF_002632075.1 of Pseudoalteromonas sp. ESRF-bin5. Lineage (NCBI taxonomy): Bacteria > Pseudomonadati > Pseudomonadota > Gammaproteobacteria > Alteromonadales > Pseudoalteromonadaceae > Pseudoalteromonas > Pseudoalteromonas sp. ESRF-bin5. The sequence goes on from NZ_NTLW01000181.1 coordinate 16,210, forward strand.
ACTTTTAAAAACCATCGCTCTTGGCTCATTATTAACTTGCTCTGCAGCTGTAATGGCTGATTCAAGTGACTACAAATTAATGGTTATTGAAGCGCAAACTGCGCCGCAGCCGCTTGAACAATCGTTTAACAGCTGCGCACTGAATGTTAAGTCAAAAAACTACGCACAGGCTGAAGCTATTTGTACTAAAGCAATTGCACTTTTAAAAGATGCAGACGCACCACGATTTAAAGTACGCCAGCTTACTTCATTCGCGTTAAGCAACCGCGGTGTAGCGCGTTTAAAAGCGAACAACGAAACGGCTGGTCTTGCTGATTTATACGAAGCTAAATCAATGTCTAACAGTACAATGGTGTCGCACAATTTAACACGTGCTAAAGAAGAGCTTTCTTTATAATAAGTATTACCGCAGTGAAAAAGCCGATGTGAGAGTGATCTTGCATCGGCTTTTTTGTGTTTACTGTTTTTTAAAGTGCTCATTATCTATTCATCATTGCGGGTTAATAATACATTTAATTGTTTAACTCAAAGCAGAATCCTATTTTGAAGCCCATAAAAATATTACTACTTAGCTTAGTCGCTATTATATTAACCATAGTACTAGCCCTGTTCGTTTTGCCTGAAAAAATCACTAATCCCGTATTAGGGGCAACACCCAAAGATTGGAATCATGCTACTTTTTGGTATGAGCCATGGGGGAAGTCGGGTGTTCATAAAGGCATTGATATATTTGGTAAAAAAAATACGCATGTTGTTGCACCGGTTAATGGGGTTGTTGTGTTTAGCGGTGAGCTTAAAAGAGGCGGTAAGGTAGTTGCTATACTCGGGCCTAAATGGCGGGTGCACTATGTAGCGCATTTAAATAGTTACAGTGTAAGTGAAGGCGACATTGTGAAGTTAAATGAAAATATTGGCTTATTGGGTAACACAGGAAATGCAGCGGGTAAGCCACCTCATGTTCATTATTCAATTGTGTCTTTATTTCCCCTACCTTGGCTTGCAACAAGTGAAAGCCAAGGTTGGAAAAGAATGTTTTATATCAACCCACATACAAACCTGATTAGCCGGTAATGGTCAGTGGCAAATAAATAATACAAATTTTTAGTTATTGAATAGCTACAGCAAGCTGGTGGTAAAGGCCAATACCTACAATTACATTGAACGGAAAAGTAACACCCAGCGAGCTAAGCATGGCAAGGCCTATATCGGCTTTAGGAATAGCGGCTTTGATTGCTGCAGGTGCTGCAATGTAAGAGGCACTGGCTACTAAGCTACCGAGTATAACCACTGAACCAAGTTCTAATCCTAATAAAGTACCTACGCCAACACCTACTGTGCCCAAACATAGTGGGGTAATAATAGCAAAAGTCGCTAATTTCCAATGTTGCCAAGGGAAAGGGCGCAGTGTTTGTGCAGCTACTAATCCCATTTCTAGTAAAAATAAAGCGAGGACTACTTTAAAACTGCTTGTTAATAAGCTGGTAACCTGGCTGCCTTGCGATGTGCCGTACATCATGCCAATAATTACACCACCCACTAATAAAATAACACTTTTGTTTGTGAGGGTTTCGTGCCAAAGCGCTTTTAATGAGAGAGTACTTGTTTGGCCTAGGTCTTTATCGAGCTTGCGATAAAGTAATAAGCCAACAATAATAGCGGGAAGCTCTAGCATAACTAAATAGAGCGTTACTTCAGCGCCAACGGCTAAATTTGCAGATTCGGCATACGCTAACGCAACCGCGAACGTACCTGCACTCACCGAACCATAATGCGCTGCAATACTTGCGCTGTTAGCCACCGATAATTTAATAACGTATTTTAAAATGGGGTATAGCATTAGCGGAATAAGTGCACCTAAGAGCATCACTGTGCCCATTTCTGGTAACAGTTGCCAGCTTAAATTGCCGTGAAGTACCATGCCGCCTTTTAAACCAATAGTTAGCATGAGTAATAAGCTTAGTGTTTCGTAGGTTGCTTTAGGAATGGTTAAATCAGAGCGTAATATTCCCGCTACTAATCCTAAAATAAAAAACATAACAACTATATCAGGCACAACATTTCCTTTTAAATATGAAATTAAGTGGCGCTATTGTATTTAAAACTTTGTATAGTAAATAATAAAATAAATACTAGTTAGGTATAAATAATTATCTATAGGTGGTGATTGTGGATTTACGACATATTTCATTTAGGTTGCTCGAAGTGTTTATGAGCGTAGTAAAAACAGGCTCAATTAGTGAAACCGCGAGGCGTTTGCACTTAACTCAGCCCACTGTATCCCTGCAAATTAAACGCTTACAAGAAGCCGTAGCTGAGCCATTAATGGTTATGCAGCATCAAAAAATGCATGTGACCGAAGCTGGACTTGAGCTTTATAAAACCTGTCAGCAAGTATTTGGACACTTTGAAGATTACCAAGACTTTTTAACAGAACTAAATGGTGGTGAGCGAGGTAGGTGTAAAATAGCCATGGTCAATACCGCACAATATATTTTGCCTAAATTATTGGGACCTTATAGTAATTTACACCCGCATGTAGAGCTTCCACTAGAAATTGGTAACCGTGCAGAAGTGCTAAACCGATTTGAGCGTGGTGAAGACGATATTTACGTATTCAGCCATCCTCCATCGCTTGAACATGCGCAAGCTGCACGTTTTTTACATAATCCGCTTGAGTTTATTGTGCCGGTTAATCATCCGCTTGCACAAGTAGAGTCAGTAAAGCTAAGCGACTTAATGCAATACCGGTTTTTATTACGTGAAAATGGCTCGGCAACGCGCATGTTATTTGAAAGCGAGCTACAAAGCCGTGGTTTAGTACTGAGTGATTCAGTGCAAATGGCTAGCAATGAAGCAATTAGAGTTGCGGTATCTTCGGGTATGGGAATAGCCGTTTTATCTCGCCATGTACTCGCAAAAGACGATGCAAGCTTTAAGGTATTAACTGTTACCGATACGCACTTAGCTAGCCATTGGTATTTTGTTATGCGAACCGACAGGCATATATCGCATGCTGCACGAAACTTTTTAAAATTTGCACAGCAACATTTAGAGCAATACCTCGATTCGCAGTGGGTACGAAACGAGTTAGATAATTTGCAGCTAAATTAATTTATATCCGGGGTTGAGTCTCTTAAAATTAGCTTAGGCTCAAACACCTGAGTAACCGTTATGCCGCTTTTTTTATAAATATCTTTAAGCACTAAATTTGCTGCTGCACGGCCCATTTCGGGTACTGGGTTATCTATTGTGGTAAGCGTAGGGTAAAGGTAATTGGTAAAAATAACGTTATCAAACCCAATTATTGCTAAATCTTTAGGTATATTAAAGCCATGCTCGCGAGCGTATTTCATTGCACC